>JAKIWY010000135.1 GCA_022749835.1 Thermoplasmata archaeon
GTCAACACCGGCCTCTCCGCGGGCTGGCATACGTTCTCGATCTCGCTGGCCGTCGAGCACGGTCTCCTTAGGTTCGCCGGCGGTGGCCAACAGTTCAGCGAGACGTTCTACGTCCCGGGACCCCCGCCCGACTACACCGTGTGGTACGTCGGCGGTCTCGCGGCGCTCCTCGGTGCCATCCTTATATGGACATCCCGGGTGGCCGCGCGCCGGCGCCCGAAGACGAAGAAGTAGGTCTTTCCGGTCGGCGTGAAATGGCGATGGCGGCAACGGTTTCGGCGGTCGACTTGAAGTGCACCTCCTGCGGGCTCGCCCTCTCCGCACGTGGCGCGACCCATTTCCAGTGCCCGGATTGCGGTGAGGCGACGCTCGGCCGCTGCCCGAGATGCCGCGACCAGAGCGTCACGTTCCGCTGTCCGAACTGCGGCTTCGAGGGCCCGTAAGCCCGGGAGTCGACGATGGGTCAGGTCGCCGTGCTGTTCCGGCTGATGCCCATGGGCGTCGAGACGGACATGAACGCCATGGCGAACGCCGTCACCCCCGCGCTCCCCGCCGGCGTCAAGGTCCGCGGCATGCAGGTCAAAGAGATCGCCTACGGCCTCAAGTCGCTCCTGGTGAGCGTCGTGATGGCCGACCAGGGCGGCATCCTCGATTCGGCCGAGCAGGCGCTCGCCAAGATCCCCCACGTCGAGTCGGTCGAGGTGATGGAGGAAGGGCTGATCTAGCCCGTCCATCCCCTAGGTTCGTGACCGAGTCTGCTTCGCGTGGCCTTCCCGCTCCTGTGGGTTGAGCGAGCGCACGGATCGCCCGTCCCCGATCGTCCGCTCGGGGGACCTCATTCCGGCGTCGGCCGCTCCGTCCGAGGCGTTGCGACTGGTCGGGGAGATGGGCGATGAGTTCTCGGGACTCGGCATCGACTGGGGCGTATCGGACTCTCGGTCGCTCGCCGAGACGATCCGCGCCGGCACGTTCTCCGGGCTGCTGTGGGTCGGGCCGAAGGACGAGGCGATCGGGCTCGCCTGGCCGGCGAAGTTCGAGTGCGAGCTCGGCCATCGGGTCGACGCCTACCTGTCGAGGGGCTACCGGTCGACCTCCTCGCTCGGGGCGTTCATTGACCGCCTGGACGCTCCGGGGGGATTCCCTCCCCTCGTCTCCGTGACGGACCCATGGCCCGGAGTGACGGCCGCCGAGGGGGATCTCGCCTTCGGCCCGCGGGGCTACCAGTTCGTCCAGCGGCTCTCCATGCGGTTTCCCGCGGAAGCTGGATTGCCCACTCCCGGCGCGACCGGCGTGACCGTGCGGCCTCTCACGATCGAGGACGAGCCCAAGGTCGTTCGCCTCCTCTGGGCCGCCTACGACGACAACCCGGTGGAACGTGCCCTCTTCGTCCGCCACCGCGACCGGGGGCAGGACATGGCTTGGGGAGCCCGACTGCTCTTGCACGGTGAGCTCGGTCCGTGGCTCTCCGACGCGTCGTTCACGATTCCCGCGGACTCTCTACTCGCCGCCGCGACGATCGTCAACCGGTTCCACGGCGTCCTGATCACCGAGGTCGTGACGCATCCGGAGCACCGCCGCCGGGGGTACGCCGAGCGCCTGCTCGTGGAGACGATCAAGGCGGTGCGGGCGAACGGCTGGGAGCCCCCGCGGCTGGTGGTCACCCGACAGAACGAGCGCGCCTTCCGGCTGTACGAGCGCCTCGGCTTCCGGACGATCCCCGGCGATACCGGCGGCGTCTGGCTTCATCGCGAACGGCTCGGGATTCCCACCCATCCCGTCGGTTGACCGCGAGAGCCGACCCGCTTCGAGGGCCGACCCTCGAGCGCTGTCGGCGGCCCGCGAGCGCTCAGTTCGGCTCGAGGCGGGACTCGGCGAGCATGATCTCGCGGCTTTCCTCCTCGATGGAAAGGAGCTTGGAGTGCGCGCTGCCGAGCCGGCGGCGGTCGATGGCGTGCATGCGGTCCTTGAGCCACTCGAACTCGGCCAAGACGAGCGGGTCGCGGAAATCGCTGCGGTGCGACCCGACGATGTCCACCGGGTGGCAGAGGGCGAACCAGTAGTTCGTGATCCACCCTCCGAACGCATGCCAGACGAGCGTCTCGTCCAGCGCGCGGCGGTGGGTCATCGCCCCCATCAGCTCGAAGAAGGCGGGGACCTCCCAGTTGCCGATCTCCTTCTCCTTTCCCTCGAGCAGCTGGAGCGCGAGCTGCCGGCGCGCCTGCCGGACCCTCGAGGAGTCAAAGCGCTCCCTCAGCTCCATGACGGCGTTCGCGCTGTGGAGCCGCTGCGCCTGCAGGGTCTGCCAGTACATGACCGCGAGCGTGCCGATGACCAGCGCCCACGCGGCGATCGCCGTCCAGGTGGCGATGTCGATGCCGGTCACCGGGTCTCCCATCCTTGGCTCCTCACGGGAAAGCGTCCGGGGGCGCGGGACTACCTAAGGTTGCCGGGTCAAAGGGCCCCGGAGGACCTCGAGGGGTCGACCGTTTGAAGGAGCACACGGCCGGGGCCCTCGACCTTCAGCGCTTCGAAACTCATCGCGTGCCCGAGAAGGCCCGCGCCCAGCGGCTGGTTGAACGCCTGGACCTTCACGGAAGTGTCCTTCATCAGGAGGGCGCCATGGTCGACGTCCATCGCCTCGCCCTCGGCGAGGGTGAAGGCGAGGATGTTGCCGTGACCTTGGAAGACGAGTTGGCCCGGGCCGGTGAGCCGGTCCATCCAGAAGCCGATCAACCGCCCGATCCGGCCGGTCCCGGCGATGTAGGAGGTGTCGAAGCTCACCGTGTTCGTCGCGAGGAGCAAGGAGTGCTCCGCGACGTCGACCTTCTCCCCCGGCGCGAGGGTCAGAAGGCGCATCTCTCCCGGGCGGAACCGGCTGAAGGCGACGTATCCGGGTCCCAGGAACTCGTGCAGGTGGAACGGGAGGCCGCCCACGAGCGTGCGCCGCACGACCGCCCCGAGGCCGCCCTGCGTCAGCCAGCGCGTCTGAAAGCCGATGGACGGGTCGCTGTAGACCATGAGGCCCGCTTCGCAGTAGACCTGCTCGCCGGCGCCCAGCGTGGCGAGCGCGATCGGAACGAACTCTCCCTTGATGTCGATCTGCATTCCCAAGCTCCTCAGGCGCCGCTGTGCACCATGACCATCCCCGGCCCCACGACGTCGAGCACGGGGATCGCGATGTTGCCGGTCCCGGCCAGTTGCGCCCCGGCGAGCCAGTTGATCCGGATCTGGACGCTCTGGGCCGCGGCCAGGAGCCCTTCGACCGACGTCCGCATCATCTCGCCGGGCTTGAGCTCGAAGCTCAGCACGTTGCCGTACGATTGGAAGACGATCGTTCCGGGACCGGTGAGCTCGTCGGCGAAGACGTAGCGCGTCGGGTGATTTCCGTTGGAGTCCGGGACCGGGTCTTGGTACTTCAGCAGGACCATCGGGTAGTATCGGACGCTCTCATCGAAGCAGATCAGGTGCCCGTTGCGAAGCCGCACGCTCTGATTCTGCGCGAGCGGGACGATCCGCACCTCCCCGCCCCGGTCCCTTGAGAGGGAGACGTGGCCCGGGCCCTCGAACTCCGCGAAGAAATAGCTCTCCTCGTTGTCGCCGAGCGCGTGCATCCCCATCAAATGGGCCGTGCTCACCCCGAGCGACTTCATGGTGCGGCGGTGGACCTTGACCGGGGTCTCCTTGTAGAGCATGATGCCGTGGGCGGCGAGGACCTTCTCGCCGTGGGCGAGCGTGACGAGGACCGCCGGCGTGATCCCCCCGACCGTATCGGCCTTCACGGTGGCACTCACTCCCCCACGGCGCCGTCGACGGCCAGGGCGAACGTCCCGCCGCAGTACTCGCAGCGGGCGTAGCCCCCCTGGATGTTCTTCGCGTCGATCTTCGCCCCGCAGCTTCGGCAGTTGAGCTCCTTGAGCGACGCGCGGCTGATCGTCACCTCGGTGCGCTTCTTGACGAACTCTTCCGGAATCGGCATCTGCTTGACCTCCTTCCCAGCCTCGATCAGTAGTGCAGGACCTTCGGGTCGACCGTCTGGAGCGCGATCTTCCCCGGTCCGGTCAGGGCGAGCACCTCGAACGACTCGAGCTTGCCGAGGAAACCCGAGCCGAACGGAAGGTTCTCCGTCTGGGCTTTTACGCTCGCGCTCTTGTAGAGGAGCGCGCCCAAGTCGCAGGTGACGACCTCGCCGGCGGCGAGGCCCATCGAGATGATGTTGCCGTAGCCGTGCAGGGCGATCTTCCCGGGACCGGTCAGGCGGTCCATCCAGAGTCCGATCATCCGACCCGGCCGGTTCGTCCCCTTGACGTATTCCATCGCATAGCCGACCCGCGTCTCGGCGCACACGAGAGAGCCCTCGGCCACGTCGATCGATTCGTTCGCTGCGAGCTCGATCATCCGGACCTCGCCGACCCCATCGCGCGACAGGGCGACGTGCCCGGGTCCGATGAACTCGGTCAGGAAGAACGGGATTCCCCCGACCGCCGTGCGCTCCATCGTCTTGAGGAAGCCGCCGGATTGGATCGTCTTGCGGGCCACGCCGACCGGCGGGTCCTTGTAGAGCATGATGCCGTGCTCGCAGTAGATCGATTCGTTCGCCCCCAGGGTCGCGAGCAGCGTCGGGACCAGTCCGGGGAGGGTCTCGAGCTCCAACGAAATCGACCCCGCTGGTCGGCGAGATGGGTCGTGCTATGATACAAATGTGTTGGACGACCGGCCCCGCCCCCTTGTCGGTAGGGCGAGCCGAGATATCCTCCCCGTCGTTACGCCCTCCCTACCCGTGAGGCTACTCCGTTACGCGCTTCGGCTCGTGCTTGCGTTCTCGATCGCGGCGCTCGCGCTCACCTCGTCCGCGGCCCTCTCGACCCCGATGGCCCCGGCCGCCACCCCGCCGGTCGCGATGGGCTCCACCGATTCACCGAACGTGAGCCTCCCGATCTCCTTCGCGCTCCATCTCCTCCCGTACACGGGGTTCGGGGTCAACCTCTCCTTCCCGGCCCGGGTGAATCTGACGGGCGGCGCCCTCGATGTCGGCACGAACCTCTCTGGTACTGTGTCCTTCGCGGTGGCGA
>JAKIWY010000136.1 GCA_022749835.1 Thermoplasmata archaeon
AGGTTGTCGATGAAGAACAGCCAGACGAACAGCGCTCCGGCGATCGCGACATACTGCGTCGAGTGGGTTCCTCCCTTCCCCAGCCGATCGGTCCACCCGGTGGGAAGGAAGCGCGCCAGCACGACCAACGAGATCGCGGCCAGGGCCCACTCGAGTAGGACGAGGAGACCGGGGGCGTACGTCCGGTCAAAGAGGAAGAACATCACCACAACGGTCGCCCCGAAGGCGGCCGCGACCAGCCGAATCGAGCGGGCGGTCAGGAAGCTTCGGCCGCGCATGCTCGGGAAGGCGAGCCCCACGACCAGGATGGGCAAGGCGATCGAGAAGACGGCGTGGAAGATCGTGAGCTCGGCCGCCCACACCCAGTTCACTCCGAGGGCGTGCCCGTACGTCCCCAGAAAGCCGACAGCGCTCGCTTGGGGGTCGAAGAACGTCTTGGTTCCGAACCCCTCCTCGGCGATCCCGTAAGCGGCGCCCAGGAGCAGGACGGAGCTCCATCCTACCCGCCAGCGGACCATCGCCTCCCGGACGAGCAGCACCCCGCCGCCGTATAGGCCGAGCAAGAACGGTAGGGAGAGGGAGGTGACGAGCGCGAGCACCGGGGTCGAGCCGGTGAGGAGCTCGGCAAAGGTGATCGACAGAGTGACGAGCGCTATCGCGGGAAGGTTCCTTCGGAAGAACCGCGGAAGCCATAGAGGCCCGAACGCCGAGGGCACCCTGGGCTCGGGCAACTCGGCCGACATCGACGTCCCCGCTGAGCTTTGGCCGAAGCCCTATTTCAAGACGGACGAAACAAAGGGCGCGGGGTAGGGCAAACAGGGCGCAACTCAGTCGCTCGAAGGCGCGGTGTGGCCCTTCGGGTTGCCACGATTCGCCACGACCGAATAGGAGAGCAGTACCCCGTCGTCGATCCGCTCGGCGCTCTCGAGTTTCAGTGAGACGACCTCCTCTTCGCCATGGCTTTCGGGACCGAGGAGGAGGGGGGGAGCTTTCGACCCGCCGATGAGGACCGGGGCCACGTAGACCGTCAGCTCGTCGGTCAGGCCAGCGCGAAGGAAGCTCGCGATAACCCTCGAGCCCCCTTCGACGAGGAGACGGCGTACACCTCGGCGAGCGAGCTCTGCGAGAAGGCCCGGGAGGTCGACCTCGTCCTCCCCCCCACGGAAGCGATCGACGTGGGCGGGGAACTCTCTCTGGCAAGCTCGGGAGGTCGCCATGAGCGTCGGCTGCCCATCGGAAAGGACGCGAGCGCCGGGGGGCGTGCGGCCGTGCGAATCGATGATGACCCGCAGCGGTTCGTGGCCTGCCTTCTCAGAGAGAAACTCCCAGTGGACCCTCAGAGAGGGGTCATCCATCAACATCGTGCCGATGCCGATCAGTATGGCGTCGGATTCCGCCCGCAACCGCTGAACCCTCGCGAGGTCCTTCGGGCCCGAAAGGCGAGCCCGCAGGCCTCCGGAGTAGGCGAGCTTCCCGTCGAGCGAGACCGCGCAATTGATCCGTACCCTCGGCCGCGCCTTCGGGCTCGGGGCGTCCGCCATCGCTTGCCTACGGGGGCGGGGCGAGCGAGGCGAGGCCCGACTCCCAGTCGCCGGTCGCCACGCCCGCCTCCCTAAGGTCGGTAAGGTTGATCCGGACGTTGGCTGCCGCCCCTTCCCGTGCCGCGCGCAGAAGCTCGAGAGCGCTCGTGAAGTCGCTCATCATCACCGCTTTCACCCGGCCCTGGTGGGCGAGGATCAGGCGACGCGCGGACTCGGCCACGCGGGCGGTCTCCAGCGGCACGTCCGCGGAGCGTCGCAGCGCCCGCGAGTACGCCTCGAGCGCCTTCGGGTCGGCCGGGTTCGACCGCTTCGCGCGCCGGGCCTCCCGGGCTGCCTCGTAGGCGTCGCAATCCTCCTGGGCGAGTGCCAGGAGGCGCTCGCGCGCCGTCGAGAGCGTTACGCGCACGGGGGCCAGTTCGGCGGAAGGGGAGTCCGCCGGGTCCGAGTAGGCGAACACCATCTCCCCGAGGGCGACCCCGAACGCACCCGCGGCGCCGGCCGCAGCGCCTCCGCCCGGGGTCGGGGTGCGGGCGGCGAGCCTCCGCGCAAACTCCCGAACGGTGGAGTCCGACAGCGCGCCCGGGCCGGGGCTCGAGGCGAGGGCGAGCTTGCGCTCGAGGATCGTCCCCCGGTCGAACCGGTTGAGCTGGAGATAGAACTCGGCCGCGTCCAGGAGCGCATCTTCCGGCACCAGGCCGACCACCTCGGTCTCCTCGACGCGCGCGCCGTACCGGGCCGCCTCCCGGCGTACCGCCTCGAGCGCCCGGTGGACCGGGGTCTTCCGGTAATCGGTCAGGTTCATCGACACCTGGACGCACCCCCGTTCCTTGATCTCGAAGCCGAGGGCCTTGACCTCGGCGAGCCCGCCGTCGCGGGCCCGGACGGCATGGGCGATCTTCTTGGCGATGGCGAGGTCGTTCGTTGATAGATAGGCGTTGTAGGCGATCAGGACCGGCCGGGCCCCGATCGCCACGGCGCCGGCGGTCGGGTGGACGTGCGACGGCCCGAAGTCCGGGGCCCGGCTCGGGTCGGTGAGTATCGATTCTCGTATCCCTTCGAACTCCCCCTTGCGAACCACGGCCAAGTCGGAGCGCTCCGGACGACGTGCCGCGAGGGCGTAGAGATATACCGGGACCCCGAGCTCCGTTCCGACCCGCTCGCCGAGCCGCTGGGCGAGGGCTACGGCCTGCTCGCTCGTCGACGCCCCGATCGGGACGAACGGGACGACGTCGGTCGCGCCCATCCGGGGGTGCTCCCCGTGGTGGGTCGTAAGGTCGATGGAGCTCGTCGCCTTTCGCATCATGCGGAAGACCGCTTCGAGGAGCGGTTCCCCCTCGCCGAGAAGGCTGATGACGCAGCGATGATGGTCGGCGTTGAGCTCCACGTCGAGGACCGTGACGCCGGCGACCCCACGCGCCTCGGCGGCGATGGCGTCGACCTTGGACTTGTCGCGGCCCTCCGAGAAGTTCGGAACGCACTCGAACAGGCTCATGCGCTCGGCCCTCCGAAGGTCTCCAGGAGCGTCTGTCGGGCCTTCGCTTCGGCGCTCGACGCCGAGACTACCGGGCGCTTTCGTGCCCTCACCACGGCCGCCTGCACGCGAGCCTCGGCGAACCCGTGCTCCTCGACGAGTATCCTGGAGAGAGCCTTTTCCGAGACCGGCCCGAACGCCGGCATCGGGACGTCGGCGACCTGGGGGTGCCGGAACAGCTCGGCGACCGGCTCGACCTCCTCCGGGGAGAGTCCGGCGCGCTCCAGGCTCGCGGCCCAGCCGAGGTGCTCCTGGGCGAGCTTGAGCGCCTTCTTCGGGCCGTACCCCGGCGCCCCGTCGTTGAAGTCGGTGCCGACGAGCACGCCCACCAGGATGAGCTCCTCCGAGGAGATGCCGAGCGTCTCCAAGAGCTCGGAGCGGTCAATCATCTGAGCGCTGGGAGTCGATCCCCGGGCGCCCCGGGCGGCGAGGCCCCGGATGAGCCGCGGTGCGCCGAAGAGCAGGCTGTCATAGTCCTCGCTCGCCGCCGCCCAGACCTGGCCCATCGCCGCCATGTGGGCGGCCTGGGCCTCCCCCTCGGAAGGCGCCTGCACCGAGGGGACGCCGAGCGCGTCGAGAAGCGCGCGGGCTTCCTCGACCATCGGCGGGGTCAGCCGGGACGTCTGGGCCGCCTTGCGACGGGCCGTCTCGAGATCGCCGGCGGCGAGAGCCTCCTGCCAGAGCGCCTGCGCGCGCTCCTTCGCCACGTGACGGCTGCGAAGGGTCCCGGCCTTGAGCTCGGGTGGCTTTCCGTCGAACACCCAGACCGGCAGGACCCCCTCTCCGAGGAGGGCGGTGGTCCGGTAGAAGACCCCCATGAGGTGGCTCGTGACCCGCCCCTTGGCGTCGGAGAACGGCATCCCGTCGCGCTGGCGGATCGTCGCCAAGAACTGGTAGATCGCGTTGTAGCCGTCCACCGCCAGCGTTCGACCGGCGATCGTCTCCCAAGGGAGCTCCTGCGGGCTGACGAGGTCGCGGAACGGGAGCCCCACGGCGGCGGAAAGTGGCGCGCAGTACTTGGCGCTTTGTGGCGGGCGGAACCTCGGCCTAGGCAGGCGAGCGTGAAGTACCCGCAGAGGCGTGGCGGGGCCGATGGCGCGACCGGAGTTCCGATGGGTCGACGAACCGACCGGTGCCGTCCTCGAGCCGGGGGCGACGGTCATGACGAGCTTTCCAAGCGCGGGACTCGCCGCGACGGTGGCGGCGCACTACATCGTTCGGACCCTCGGGCTTCCGAGGATCGGCGCGATCGAATCGCCCGACACACCCCCGATCGCGGTCGTCCAGAGTGGGCACGTCCAGCCCCCCGTCCGGGTGTACGGTCGCAAAGACATCGCGCTCGTCCTCTCCGAGTTCCCTCCGCGCTCGGATTCCGCTGGTCCGATCGCCCAGGAGGTCCTCGCCGGAGCGGTCGCCCGTAAGGCTCGGCGACTCATCGCATTGGAAGGCGTCGTCCCGCACCCGGTGCTGGCCGACGAGGGGGAAGGGGAGGAGGCGGTCTGGTTCGCCGGACCGGAACCCGGAACGGAGCTCGCCACCGGTCTTCGTCTCGCGCAAGCCCGACCGCTGGACGAAGGCGTGATCGGCGGGGTCTCGGGGGCGTTGCTGGTCGCTTCGCTGCGCTCGGCGATCCCGGTGGCGGTCCTTTTGGTCAGCGCCCGTGCGGAAGGGTTCCCGGACCATCGCGCCGGTGCGCTCCTCATCGAGACGATCGACCGCCTGCTTCCGGAAGTGACGATCGACACTGGGCCACTCCGCAGCCAGGCGGAGGAGATCGAACAGGCGCTTCGCGCGGCAATGCAGAAGGCGACTCGGGGCTCGGGGGGCGAGGCGCCCGACCGACTCGAGCCGACGATATACCAGTAGCGCTACTGGGCGTGACTCGAGAAGGTCTCAGAGTAGGTCAATAGATAGAGTCCGCCGCCGAGCATCACCGAGAACAGCCCCAGGATGGCCAGGGGGTTCGAGCTGAAGCGGATGATCG
>JAKIWY010000137.1 GCA_022749835.1 Thermoplasmata archaeon
GACCGAAATGCCGTCCTCCCGAAGGGCGCGGAGCCCCTCGAGCGCCCCGGGGGCGACCGGGTCGGTGAACGTCAGAAGACCGATCGCTTGGCCCGAGAGCATCAGAACCGAGGCGCTCTCCCCGAGACCCTCGGCCTCCAGCGCGCTGGGCGAGAGCGCCCCGAGCGCCGCCCCCTCGGCGCGCGCCGAGGAGAGGCTCAGGAGCGCGAGGGGTTCCCCGTCGAGCTCGGCACGGACCCCACGCCCGGGCTCAAAACTCAAGTTCCCAAGGGAAACGGAGCGGGCTCCGGCGCCGAGGGCAGCCGTTCGGACGGCACGCGCCAGGGCGTGCTCGGAGTGTTGTTCCAGGGAGGCGGCGAGCGATAGCACCCGCTCCGAAGAGGTCCCGGGAGCCGGGAGCAGGCGGGCCAGGGCCGGCCGGCCGAGCGTGAGGGTACCGGTCTTGTCGGTGAGGACGAGGTCGACCTTTGCGGAGCGCTCTATCGCGTCGTGGCCCTTGAACAAGACGCCCTCCTCGGCGGCGGCCCCGGTGCCGACGACGATCGCCGCCGGGGTCGCGATCCCGAAGGCGCACGGGCAGGCGGTAATGACCACCGAGACGAAGACGAGGAGCGCGATCCGTCCGTCGCCGCCTCCGAAGAGATACCAGGCGAGGGCCGCTATCACCGAGAGGGCGAGCACCAAGGGAACGAACGCCTCGGCGATCCGGTCGGCCGTCCGTTGGAGCGGGATGCGGCTCGTCTCCGCCTCGCTCAGAAGGTGGCCGACCTCGGATAGGAACGTATCCTCCCCGACCTTCGTCGCCTCGAGGACGACCGCCCCCTCCTGGTTCACTGAGCCGGCGACGACCGGATCCCCCGGTCCCTTCTCCCTCGGAAGGCTCTCCCCCGTGAGGATCGCCTCGTCCACCCGCGTGCGGCCCGAGCGCACCACCCCGTCGGCCGCGAACCGCTCTCCCGGCCGGGTGACCAGGCGGTCCCCCGGGACGACCTTGGCCACCGGGACGTCCTCTTCCGTCCCGTCGACCGAGAGACGGTGGGCCACCGCGGGAAGGAGCTCACGCAGACGGCGCAGCGCACCGGTCGCCGACTCCCGGGTGAGGTGCTCGAGATAGTTCCCGGCGAGGATGAGTGTCACGATGAGCGAGGAGGCGTCGAAGTAGTAGCCGCCCGAGAGGCGACCGGGCAGGAGGAGGACCGCCGCGCTGTAGGCGAACGCTGCGCTGGTCCCCGTGGCGATGAGGAGATCCATGTTGCCGATGCGCCCGCGCACCGCATCCCAGGCACCGCGGTAGAACGGGAGTGCGGGATAGAATTGAACCACCGCCGCGAGCAGGAATGCGAGATACGGCCAGCCGTTCGGTTGACCGGAGTACGTCAGGATCGCCACAGCGACCGATAGCGGCGCCGCAATGAGCAGGCGCCGGCGCAGGCGTTCGAGCGCCCGCTCGGGTTCGGCGAACTCGTGAAGGCAGCTGCTCGAGCAGAAGAAGTAGGTCCGGTTGTCCCGCACGAGGCGCAGCGTCGCGCCGCGCTCCTCGACGGACATCCCGCAGACCGGATCGGTCGCCACGGTGCTATTCTACGCTCCTTTCGGCGACCTACCCTGCCTTTCCCGCCGTCCCCCGGATAGGTTCGAGCGGCGTTAAGCGCGCTACCCCGGCCGGAGTTCCCACGGGCGGCTAATGCCCGCCGTGAGCCGCTTCGTAGCGCTTCTTGCACGCCGCCGAGCAGAAGTAGACCCACTGGCCCGCGTAGCTCCCCTTCTCGGGAGCGCGGTCGGTGTCGACGGTCATCCCGCAGATCGGGTCCTTCACCTTCATGGCGACCTGCAATGACCGGGCCCGCGCTTGAGCGTATCGACCCCCCCGGAGCTCCCAGGGAGGGCCGGTGGCGCAACCTCTAAGTCGCGGGCGAAGTTCGACCGAAAGTGCTGCGCGCCATCTCCCCCGAAGAACTCCAACGCCTCTTGGCCGAGCGACCGCAAGAACTTCTCCTACTGGACGTCCGCGAACCGAGGGAGCGGGCGGTCGCGCGTATCGAGCCGTCGCTGCATATCCCGATGAACCAGGTGCAGGGCCGGATAGCGGAGCTCCCGCGCGACCGCGAGATCGTCGTCTACTGCCACGCCGGCACCCGATCCGGCATGGTCGCTTCGTTCCTGGAGCGCTCGGGCTTCCCGAAGGTCGCGAACCTGACCGGTGGCATCGAGGACTGGTCGCTGCGCGTGGACTCCTCCGTCCCACGCTACTGACCGACCCGGTTGGCGGACGCGGTCGCTCCGGAGACCGGCGCTACGGAAGGGGCGGCGAAGCGCCGTCCCCGAACAGCTCCGTGTAGCTCTTCATCCGCCAGTAGGTGTTGAGGAACTCCTGCCCTCGCGCGGTGATCGAATACGTCGTCACCCCGTCCCCCTCCTGCTGGGAGAGGAGGCCGAGGGCCGTCAGGCGACCGATCGCCCCACGCAGGCGGTCGACCGGCATCCCCGCGCCGTAGGAGACTCTCGTGATGCGCGCGCTCCCATGGTAGCGCTTGACGACCTCGAGGATTGTCGCGTAGATGTCGCTCTGCTCGCGTCGCCCGGCGCCGGTGCGGCCGGTGTTCGGGGTTCCGCTCGCTCCCATCTCGTTCCCCTCCGCTCAGAGGGGGAACGACGGCATCAGAGGGATCCGCTCGGGAGGAGAGCTGACCGTCGTCTTCCGGCCGAGTCGCAGGTCGCGGACGTATCGGACCCGGCCGACCTTCGCCCCATCGCCCAGCTGAACCTCTTCTCCCGAGACGTCGGTCGCCTCGGCTCCGTCCTCCAGGACCACGATACGGGCGACGATCACCTCGGCCCGGCCCTTGCGGCCGATCTCCACGCGGTCGCCGTAGAGGGGGCCGACCGTGTGGGAGCGCCGACCCATTCGCACGGAGCGGGCTCTCAGGCCGCTTTCGGTGCGCAACGAGCCGCCGACCTCGACGTTCCCCTGGACGATCGCCGACCGGGCGCTCAGCTCGCCCCCGACCTCGGCGGATTCCGCGGTGAGGCGTTCGCCCACCTCGGCCTTTCCGCCGACGCGCAGTCGCCCGGTGAGCGTCAGGGAACGACCCACGGAGAAGAGTCCCCCGACCTGGACGGTGCCGCCCTTCCCCTCGCCCCGAATTTCGGCGATCCCGCCGACCTCGAGATCGTGAAAGACGAGGTCCGCTTCGGCATGGAACTGCCCACCGACCTCGATATCCGACCCCTGGCTCGCGCCGCCGAAGCGGGCACGGCCTCCCACGGTCAGCTTCCCGAAGAGGAGGGGCCCCGAGCTCACAAACTGTCCGCCGACCTCGATCGAACCTCGGACGCTGCCGTCCCCGACCGCCACCGCTCCGCCGACCTCGAGCTCCTCGATGTCGACGTGGGCCAGGTCGACCTTGCCCCCTACCTCGAGCGAGCCCGCCTTGAACGTCCCCCGGGCGACGACCGTGCCGCCGACCTCGACCGCCCCGGCGGAGAGGGAGCGGTCGGCCTCCAACGTCCCTCCGACCTCCATGCGCTCGGCGGTGGAGTCCCCATGGAGAAGGAGCGTCCGGCCGACGTCGACGCGCCGGGCGGTGAACGACCCGACGACCTCAACGCTCGCGTCGTCCGCGCGAAGCTCCTCGCGCACGGCGAGCGATTGGCGGGCGAGCAGGCGACCGTCCTCGCACTTGAGCCGCTCGCAGTCGAACGGGGCCTCCAGGGTGGCGCTCCCCTCGAAGCGAGCGGTGCCTTTGACGCTCACGCTCGCCGAGCCGTCCGAGGCGATCACGACGTCCCGCTCGGCGTCGAGATCCCCCTCGACACGGCCGAGGAGCATCCGGGAACCGTGGGGGACGTGAACGTTCTGCCCTTGCGCCGACATCCTGACCGGCTACGCGTCGCGGGTCTATGACGGTAGTTCACCTGCGGTGAGCACCGCCGGCGAGCCCTTCGGGCGCCCCGATGATGCTCGGTCGCCGGGATCTGCCGTGCGCCGGTGGGGCCTCCCGAGCTCCAGCGACTCCCCGGCCACCGTTATCCCACGCCCCATGCTCCGACGACCGCCAGTTCCGTGGGCGACGATTCGTTCCCGATGCTCCGCGAGGAGATCACCGCTTGCCGGCGATGCCCCCGACTCGTGCGGTGCCGAGAGCGCCTCGCCACCGAGAAGAACCGCGAGTTCCGCTCCGAGACCTATTGGGGAAAGGGAGTCCCGGGTTTCGGCGACCCGTCGGCACGGCTGGTCGTGATCGGGCTCGCTCCGTCGGCCCAGGGCTCGAACCGCACCGGACGGATGTTCACCGGGGACCGCTCCGCGGCGTTCCTCGTCCGGGCGCTGTACGCCACCGGCTTTGCGAGCCAGCCGACGTCCCTCCGCCGTGGGGACGGCCTCGCCTACCACGACCTCTACCTGACCGCCGCGGTCCGCTGTGTGCCGCCGGACAACCGGCCTCTGCCGGACGAGAAGGAGAACTGCCGGCCGTACCTGGAGCGCGAGTTCCGGCTGCTCCGGTCGACCCGGGCGTACCTCGCCCTCGGCGGCTTCGCGTGGGATGCGACGCTCGACTCGGCGAGTCGGGCCCACGGGGTCGATCGGCCCCGGAGCCCTTTCGCCCACGGTGCCTGCGCGGTGCTGGGCCCGGGGAAGCCGCTCGTCTTCGCCTCCTACCATCCCAGTCCACAGAACACGAACACCGGGCGGCTAACGGGTGTCATGTTCGAAGAGCTGCTCGGCCGCATCCGAGCCGCCTTTGACCCCGGGGGCTCCCCCGGCAAGGCGGGCGGCGCACGCGGGGGCGGTGCCTCCCCACCGATCCGGCGGGGTTCCCCACCCGGAGCGGTCCGCCGGTCAATCTGAAATAGCGTCGGCGGCGCTCCGTCGCCCCTTGATCGACTTCGAGATCCTCGAGCGGGACGGGCTCGCCCGCCTCGGTCGCTTCTCGACACCGCACGGCGTCGTCGAGACCCCGGCCCTGTTCCCGGTCGTCCATCCGGACCCTTCCCGGCAGCCGATCCCCCCGAAGCTGATCCGGTCCCGGTTCGGCCTGCCCAGCGTGATCACC
>JAKIWY010000138.1 GCA_022749835.1 Thermoplasmata archaeon
CAGCATCCCCGCGACATCGCCGATCATCTCGGCAAAGGAGAACGTCGAACCTTCGGGTGCCACCGATCGTCCGTGACCCCTCAGGTCCGGCGCGAGGACCCGGAAGTCGGAGGCCAGGCCCGACAGCTGGGCCTCCCAGACGGTGTGGTCGCCTCCGAGCCCGTGGAGTAGGACGATCGCCGGACCGCTGCCGGCTTCCCGCACGTGGAGGGTCATCTTCGGGCTGGGCGGGGTGGCCACGGGCAGAGCGAAACGCGTTCTCCCATAACGGCGCGGGCCTGCGACCGGGGGGCCTCGCCGCGGCTGATGCTAAATAGGAACCACCGGCTCCTCTTCTCGGTCCACGATGGCGCGCGGCGTGATGCTCATGAGCGGCGGCATCGACTCGCCGGTCGCGCTGCACTATCTCTTGAAGCAGGGTCACGAGATGCTGACGGTCCACATGGACAACCGACCGTTCACCGACGATACCCCGCTCGAGAAGGTCACCGACCATCTCAACGTGCTGCGGAGCCTGTACGGCCAGGCCTTGCCCCTCTATCTCCTTCCCCACGGCCCGACCCAGATCGAACTGATGCGCCGGACCGACCGACACGTCGGATGCGTGCTCTGCCGACGGTTCATGTGGCGCTCGGCGGAGAAGATCGCCGAACGGGAGGGCGCCACCTTCCTGGCCACCGGCGAGTCGCTCGGCCAGGTCGCATCCCAGACGCTCAGCAACATGCGCAGCGCGACGGCGGCCGTATCGGTCCCGATCGTCCGTCCCCTGATCGGCTTCGACAAGCAGGAGATCGAGGCGGTCGCGAAGGAGATCGGCACGTACGGGATATCGACGCGCCCGGGGCTGTGCTGTCAGGCCGTCCCGGACAAGCCGGCCACGCGCAGCGGCCTCGTCCAGATCCTGAACGAGGAGACGCGCATCGATGTCGACGCGATGGTCGACGAAGTGATCCGTAAGGCCGTGCGACTGTGAGCTACTCCACGCTCGAGCTCTGTTCGGGCCGCAGTGGCTATGAGGCCGTGCCGAGGCCGAGGCTCTCGCTCGATCTCGCTGGGGTGCGACGTCGGATGGAGGCGAAGGGGATCCCCGTCATCGACGCCCGCGTGATGCTGATCGCTCGGCTGGCTCACGAGGTGACCGTGAGCCGGGACGGCCGCATCATGATCAAGAGCACTGACCCGAAAACGGCCGTACGGCTCTTCGAGGAAGTGAAGGGTTACCTCGAGCTCAGCGGGCCTTAGCGCAGCCGATATACGGTGAGAACCCATCCGTGGGCCACCGAGGCTAGCGTGCGGGAGACCTGGGTCGTCGGGGCGGCCACGAACCGCTTTGGCAAGATGCCGGAGACCGCCCGGGAAGCGGCCTCGCGGGTCGCCCTCGAGGCGATCGACGCCTCGGGCCTGTCGCCGTCGGACATCGATTACACGTTCGTCGCGAACTGTTTCGGCATCGCCGAACACCAGGCTCACCTTGGCCCGCTCATCAACACGGCGCTCGGTATCCCCGACGTGCCGTCATGCGGGGTCGAATCGGCATGTTCCTCCTCGAGCGCCGGTCTCCACGAAGCGTTCGTCCACGTCGCTGGCGGCTTCTCGGATGCGGTGCTCGTGGTCGGGGCGGAGAAGCTCTCCCACCTCGACACGCTTTCCGCCACGAGCTACTTTGCGATCGGAGCCGACTACCCGTTCGAGACTCGCAACGGCGCCACCTTCCCGGGCCTATACGCGACGCTCGCGAGCGCGCACAAGAAGCGTTTCGGGACGACCTCGGAGGCGACGGGAGCCGTGGCGGTCAAGAACCACTGGAACGCCGCGCGCAACCCTCACGCACACTTCCAGAAGGAGCTCGGCCTTGCGACGTACCTCGCCTCGCCGGTGATCGCCTCGCCGTTCCGGCTCTTCGACTGCTGTCCTTTCTCCGACGGGGCGAGCGCGCTCGTCATCGCGGCACGCGAGACGGTCCGCTCCACCCCGAACGAGCCCCTTATCGTGCGGGCCTCCGCCCGGTCGGGCTCGATCGCCGACATGCACGACCGGCCGTCGCTGACCGGGCTTCCCGCCTCCCGACTCGCGGCCGACAAGGCGTTCCGACAGGCGAAGATCGAGCGCTCCCAGGTCGACTTCCTCGAGGTCCACGACTGCTTCACGATCGCTGAACTGTTCGCGCTGGAGGACATGGGCTTCTTCCCGGCCGGCGACGCGGCGGCCGCCGAGCTCGACGGGTCGACCGCGCACGACGGAAAGCTCCCGGTGAATCCGTCCGGTGGGCTCAAGGCGAAGGGCCACCCGGTCAGCGCAACGGGCGCGGCGCAGGTCGTGGAGGTCTTCGAGCAGTTCAACCATCGGGCCGGCGGCCGACAGGTCCCGAGGGTCGAGACCGCGCTGACCCACAACGTCGGTGCGACGGGCGGCTCGTGCTCCGTGCACATCTTCGGCCATCGGTAGGGGGTCGAGGAACGAAGTGTCCGACCCCGTAACGACCGTCCCGCACTCGATCGCCGATTACTACCAAGGTATCGAGCAGGAGAACCGGTTGCGGGGGTACCGCTCCGCCTGCGGCTTCGTCACGGCGACCTGGGGGCTCGTCTGCCCGCAGTGCGGAAGGCGCGACCTCGCGGAGGTCGACCTCTCCGGTCGCGGAAAGGTCGTCGGGTTCACGATCCAAAACGTTCCGAGCGATCGTTTCGTGAACGACGCGCCGTACGCCTACGTGGTGGTCGAGCTCGACGAGGGGGGAAGGGTCACCGGCTGGATGCCGTCGGCGCGCGCCGAGGGGTCGGTCTCGATCGGCGACCGGGTGAGACGCGTTGCGACGGGACGCCCGGGCGTCGCTTTCGAGAGAGAGCTTGGCCCGCCGACCAGCGGCTAGGGGAGTCGGTGCCTTGGCGACCGAGCCGGATCGACCTTGGCTCTCCCACTATCCTCCCCGGCTTTCTCCGGACCTCGCCATCCCCAACCGTCGTCTCCCCGACCTCGTCGAGGATAGCGTTCGCCGCCACCCCAAGCGAACCGCGCTCATTTACTACGGCGCCCGGTGGTCGTACGAGCAGCTCTGGGAGGCCTCGGGCGGCTTCGCCCGAGCGCTCCACCAGGAGGGATTTCGCCCCGGGGACCGGCTCGCCCTCTATCTCCCGAACTGCCCGGCGTATCCGATCGCGTACTTTGGCGCACTTCGGTTGGGGCTCACCGTCGTCCAGGTGAGTCCGCTCTACATCGAGGACGACCTCGTCCGTCTTCTCGATGACGCCAAGCCGAGGGGTATCGTGACCCTCGATATCCTCTACCCGAACCTGGAAAAGCTCGCGGCCCGGGTCGTCGTGCCGGTCCGCTACGTCGCCCGGTTGCGGGAGTTCTACCCGTTTCCCCAGCGTCTGTTCGTCAACCTGGTGCTGAAGCGTCGCGGGCTCCCGACGCGGTTCCCGGTCGACGAACGGGTGCGGCCGTTCGCCCGGGCGCTCAAGGCGACCGGTGAGCTGCCCATCGTCGCGAGCGACCCCGCGAGCGAGGTCGCCGTCATCCAGTACACCGGCGGCACCACGGGCCAAAGCAAGGGGGCGATGCTCAGCCACCGAAACCTGGTCGCGAACGCGCTCCAGTGCCAGGCCTGGTTCTCCCTCGACTCCCGGGAGCCGATCGTGGTGCTGGCGGCGATCCCGTTCTTCCACATCTACGCGATGACGGTCGCGATGAACTATCCGCTCATCGACGGCGGAACGCTCGTCCTGGAGACTCGGCCCGAGGTCGATGAGATCCTCCGGTTGATCAAGAAATACCGTCCCACGCAGTTCCCCGGCGTCCCGGCCCTCTACCAGGCGATCGTCCACCACAAGGACGTCGGGAAGTACGATATCCGGTCGATCAAGGTCTGCGTGAGCGGCGCCGCCGCTCTCCCGCGCGAGGTGCAACGTCGATTCGAGGAGCTCACGGGAGGCTACCTCGTCGAGGGGTACGGGCTCACGGAGGCGTCTCCCGTCACCCATGCGAACCCGATCGGCGGCGAGCGGCGGGCGGGAACGATCGGGCTCCCGTTCCCGTCGACGTACCAACGCGTCGTCGACCTCGAGACCGGCACCCGGACGCTTCCGGTCGGCGAGCCCGGTGAACTGACGGTGCGAGGCCCCCAGGTGATGCTCGGTTACCTGGGGAGGCCCGAGGAGAGCGCTCAGGTGCTGCGCGACGGCTGGCTGTTCACCGGGGACATCGCGACCCTGGACGCGGACGGGTACGCGACCATCGTCGACCGGAAGAAGGACCTGATCGACGTGGGGGGTCTCAAGGTCTACCCGAGGGAGGTCGAGGAGGTCCTCTTCGAGCATCCGGCGGTGCAGGAGGCGGCCGTGGTGGGAGCCGCGGACGAAGCCCTCGGGGAGGTCGTGCGCGCTTTCGTCGTCCTGAAGCCGGGCGCCTCAGCGAACGCCCCGGAGCTCATCGCCTTCGTGCGCGGGCACATCGCGCACTACAAGGCACCCCGGACGGTCGAGTTCGTGGGCGAGCTGCCCAAGAGCGGCGTCCAGAAGGTGCTCAGACGCGTGCTGAGGGACGCTGCGGCCGTCCCGGCGCCGAGCTCCTAGGGCCCGCGCGTCAAGAGGTCCCGCGCGACGACCAGGCGCTGGATCTCGTTGGTCCCCTCGAAGATCCTCGAGATCCGCGCGTCCCGGTACGCGCGCTCGATCGGGGAGCCCCGGATGTACCCCTGGCCCCCGTGGATCTGCAGGGCCTCGTCGATGACCGCATCCGCCCACTCCGAAGCGAGGCACTTGACTGTCGCTGCCTCCCGGGTCTTGTCCTGTCGGTCGCTCCGGCTCCAGGTGCGCGGGTCACTGCCCATCCGGTCCTGGTTCGCCGCCGCGTGGTAGACCATGAGGCGCAACGCGTGGGCATGCATCGCCATGTCGGCGAGCTTGAACTGGATCGCCTCGTACTCGCTGATCGGGAGCCCGAACTGCGTTCGGTTCTGCGAGAAGGCGAGCGCCTCTTGGCACGCCGCCTGCATG
>JAKIWY010000139.1 GCA_022749835.1 Thermoplasmata archaeon
CACATTGGTCGTACTCCCGACCGGGCTCGGAAAGACGGCGATCGCGCTCCGGGTCATCGCCGAGTGGCTTCTGAGGGCACCGACGCGCTCGATCCTCTTCCTCGCCCCGACCCGACCGCTCGTTCTCCAACACGCCCGAACCGTGGCCGCGTCGCTGTTCACCCCGCCACCGGTGGTCCTCACCGGCACGATCCCCCCGGACCGTCGCGCCGCGCTCCTCGCTCCTCCTCAGATCGTCGTGGCGACTCCCCAAGTCGTCGGAAACGACCTGGCCCGGGCCGAGTTCCGTCTCGAGGACTACTCGCTCATCATCTTCGACGAAGCCCACCGCGCGGCCGGCGACTATCCGTACGTTACCATCGGGGAAGCGAACCGGCGCGGCGCCCACGCCCGGGTGCTCGCCATGACGGCCTCCCCCGGCCCGCGTCTCGAAAGGATCCGCGAGGTATGGTACCACCTCGGGATCGAGCGGTTCGAATACCGCACCGCCCAGGATACCGATGTCATGCCGTACGTCCACGGCGTTGGCGTCGAGACCGTGGAGGTACCGATACCGGCGGAGGTGAAGCACCTCGGGATCCTGCTGAGGACCACCGTGGCACGTCAGGAGGATCTCCTGCGCAAGATGCATCGGCTCCCCGAACAGCCGGTGGGCCGAAGGGAGCTCTTGGGGCTGGGTGCCCAGTTGCGCCTCGAGATATCGAACGCTCGTCGGGAGGGGCAGAACGGCGGGGCGGCCCTCTGGTCGGCGGTGACCGCTCAGTCCGTGGCGATGAAAGGACTCCACGCCCTCGAGCTCATCGAGACCCAGGGGGTCGACGCGCTCCGGGGCTTCCTCGCGAAGCAGTCGGAATCACCCGGGGGCCGGATGAAACCCGCCCAGCGCGCCTTCCTCGGTGACCCGGACGTGGCTCAGGCGATCGTCGCGCTCTCGTCGATCCAGATCGAGCACCCGAAGGTGGCGAAGGCGGTCGAGATCGTCACAAAGGAGCTTCGCTCATCTCCCGATTCGCGCGTGATCATCTTCACCCAGTATCGCCAGACCGCGGACGTCCTGGTCGCCGAGTTGCGCCGGGCCGCCGACCCGGCGGTCCGGGCCGAGCGGTTCGTCGGGCAGGCCTCGCACGGAACGGACGAGGGGCTGACCCAGAAGGAGCAGCTGGCGATCCTGGATCAATTCCGAGCTGGCAGCGTCAACTGCCTCATCGCCACCTCGGTCGCGGAGGAGGGGCTCGACATCCCCTCCACGAACCTTGTGCTATTCTACGAGCCGGTGCCGGACCTTATCCGGACCATCCAGCGACGTGGCCGGACGGGCCGCGCTCGCCTGGGTCGCGCGATCGTCCTGGTCGCCGGGGGAACGCGGGACGTGGGCCTGGCCCGCTCGGCGGCGGGAAAAGAGGTCCGGATGCACCAGATGCTCGAGCGGGTCGAGGAGGAGGCGGCGCGCGGGACCTTGCCTCCCCCGCCCCCTTCCAAGACGGTGCAGCGCTCGCTCTTCGAATACAACGCGCCGAGCTAGCCGTTCAGCGGCCGGTGCTCCCGAAGCCGCCGTCCCGGTCGGTCGAGACGGTGACCCGGCCCTTCCGGAACGCCGCGGGACTCTCTCGGACCACCCGGACCTGCCCGATACGGTCCCCGATCTCGATCCGGTAACCGCCGGACAGGAGGAAGGTGAGCGGCACCTTGACCTCCCCGGCGTAGTCGCGGTCGATCGTGCCGGGCGCATTCGGCATGATGACGCCCTTCGAGCCTAAGCCGCTGCGCGGTCGCACTTCGATGAACGTCCCCGGGGGCGAGCGCATCCGAAGGCCCGTGCGCACCAGGGTGATCTTCCCCCGGCGCAGCCGCACCGACTCAGCGGAGCAAAGATCGAAGCACGCCGAACCGTCGGTGGCCCGGGTGGGAAAAGGGACCTCGGGGGCGTCGGCGACCCGCTCCACGGTCACTACCCGACGCGACGTGGGCATGGTGTCTCCCGAGATGCCGGCCCGTTTCTAGCTTTCGAGCCGGGGGCGCGGCCGCCCCGCCCTACTCGGGTTTCGTTTCCGGCTCCGGGGCACCCTCGTCCGGCTCGGTGGCGCTCAGGAATCGGGCGATCAGATGGCCCTCCGCCCGTCGGAGCATCTTGCCGAGGGCCGGGGGGCTCTGGCCGGTGCTCTTGGCGAGACGGCTCAGTGTCACCCTCCGGGGAACGGCGTAGAAGCCGAGCGCCCAGGCGCGGGCGACGGCGGCCCGCTGCTTTCCCGTGAGCGCGGCGGCCCCCGCGTCGCCGAGGTACGGGTGGGTCGAGGCGCGCAGCACACGGAAGGAGAGCCCTTCCCGCTCGAGGCGACCCAAGACCCGCTTCAGCGCCCTCTCCTCCCCGTGGAATGTCGCCACCACCCGCTCCTCAGCGATGCGGAACGGCGCCGTCGGAGTGATCTCTCCCCCGGAGAGCGTGAGGAGCCGCTTGAGCCACTCCGGGTTGCGCTGCCGGACGAGAAGAATGTACTCCCGGCTTCTCGGACGCCGCTCAATCACCTCGAAGCTCTCGAGGCCGTAGTGGCGACGGATCCGTCGGGATTCGCGCTCGAGGTCCCCCTCGGACCGAAGCGGAGTGCGGCGGCGCAGACGCAGTAGCTGCAGGCGAAAGCCGCGCTCGAGGCGGAGCGTCTCGAGGAGCTCGACCTCCTCGTACTTCTGGAAGAAGTTCGGAGGAATGACCCCGAGGAGCGTGAGGTCCTCGGTGCGGAACTCGAGGGTGACCGTCTGCATGGCGCTCCCGAGCGGGACCACGAGGTTTCGTATTGAACCTTGGCTCTGCGCCTGCGATTAAATATCGAGCTCGGCTCCGCCGCCCGGCATGGCCTACCGGTCTCTCGGCGAGTTCCTGGCCGCATTGGAGTCGAGGGGCGACCTCCTTCGGGTTCGGGCCGCCGTCTCCCAGGACCTTGAGATCACGGAGCTGACCCAGCGCTCCGTCCGGACGGACGGGCCGGCGCTGCTCTTCGAGAACGTGAAGGGCGCGAGCATGCCCGTCGCCACGAACGTCCTTGGCTCGACGCGACGGATCGCGCTTGCTCTCGGCTCCGAGTCGATCGAGGAGCCGGCAGAGAAGATCTCCCGGCTCGTCCGGCTCAAGCCACCGGCCGGCGTGCTCGGAGCGATCAGGGACCTGAGCGGGACCCTCGCGACCTTGGAGACGCTGCGCTCGTTGGGCCCAAAGCGTGTGAGCAAAGGTCCGTGCCAGGAGGTCGTGGAGGAGAAGGTCGACCTCTCGACCATCCCGATCCTGAAGTGCTGGCCGGGCGACGCGGGGCGCACCATCACTTTTCCTGTCGTCATCACGAAGGATCCCGAGAGCGGAGAGCAGCACACGGGGATCTACCGTCTCCAGCAGTACGGGCCCGACACCCTCGGGATGCACTTCCAAGTTCACCGGGTCGGCGCCAACAACTACCGCAAGTGGAGCGCCCGCGGCGAGCGCATGGAAGTGGCCGCGGTGATCGGCTGCGACCCGGCGACGGTGTTCGCCGGGCTCGCCCCGGTTCCCGAGGGGATATCGAACCTCGTCTTCGCCGGATTCCTCCGGGGGGAATCGCTCGAGCTCACGAAGGCGGTCGGCGTCGACCTCGAGGTCCCGGCGCAGGCCGAGATCGTCCTCGAGGGGTACGTCGGCCCGACCGAGCGCAAGGTCGAGGGACCGTTCGGCGACCATACCGGCTACTACTCGGCGCCCGAGCCGTTCCCGGTGTTCCACGTCACGCGGATCACCCACCGCGAGAAGCCGGTCTACCTCTCGACGGTCACCGGGAAGCCCCCGACCGAGGACGCCATTCTCGGGAAGGCCGTCGAGCGGGTCTTCCTGCCGGTGGTCCGCCTCGTCCTTCCCGAGATCGTCGACATGAACCTCCCCTTGGAGGGTCTCTTCATCAACGTCGCGATCCTCTCCATCGGCAAGTCCTACCCCGACCACCCCCGGAAGGTGATGCACGCCCTCTGGGGGCTTGGCCAGATGATGTTCACCCGCTACGTCGTCGTGGTCGATCACGACGTCGACGTGCACGACCTTAGGGAGGTGCTCTACCGGGTCGGCCTGCAGGCGGACCCCGAGCGCGACATCGAGGTCGTCCAGGGCCCGGTGGACCAGCTCTCCATCTCGAACCCGGTTCCGCTCCTCGGCGCGAAGATGGGGATCGACGCGACCCGCAAGCGCTCGGAGGACGGATTCCCCCGCCCGTGGCCGGAGGAGATCCGCATGGACCCGTCGGTCGCGGCGCGCATGGAGGCCCTGGTACAAGGGGACACGCTGCTCCGCCGGCTGGGGGGTCGCAAAGGCTCGTGAGAGCCGACTCCCCCAACGAAACCGGTAGCATTCGGGAGCTCGGAAAGTTCCTAGAGATCCAGAATCTTGCGCTCAACCTTCCCTTCGCGCTGGGCTTCCTACTGGTCGCTTCCCACGGGCTCCCTACGGCCCGGACCTTGGCCCTGGTCGTCATCGCGTTCGTGGCCGCGAGGAACGCCGGCCATAGCTTCAATCGCTACGCGGACCGCGAGCTCGACGCCCGGAATCCCAGGACCCAACACCGGGCCCTCGTTACCGGGAAGAGGTCGCCGGGGTTTGCGTTGGGGTTTGCGGCGGTCAACGCCGCCGTCCTCGTCGTCGCCGCCCACCTACTGAACCCTCTCGCCCTGCTCCTTGCGCCGGTAGCGCTCGCTGCCATCATGGGCTACAGCTACACGAAACGCCTGAGCGCGTGGACGACCGTGTTTCTCGGCGTGGTCGAGTCGATCACCCCGGCAGCGGTCTTCATCGCCGTGACCGGAAACCTCCCGGTCGCCGCCCTGGTCGCGGCGCTCGGGCTCTTGTTCTGGGGGACGGCGTTCGAGACGGTCCACAGCCTGGGGGACATCGACTCCGACCGCTCGCTCGGCCTCCACTCCCTTCCGCTCCGTCTGGGGGTCGATCCAAGCGCTCGCTTGACCACCGTATTCCA
>JAKIWY010000014.1 GCA_022749835.1 Thermoplasmata archaeon
CCCGCGAGAGGCCGAGGACGCCCGCGAGCCGGTTGAGCTCGCCCAGGGCGACCACCAGGTTGCGCTGGTGGGTGCGAGCGGCGCGCAGACGGTGGTTGAGCTTCCTCAGGTGGTAGAACTTGAGCGAGGTGTTGCGCGAGAGACTGTTGCCCTGGAAGTCGCGGGTCGGAACCCCGATCTCGCTGAAGAGACCCTTGTCGGGCATCAGGGGGGAGATGACGGGACCCCAGCCGCGCGCTTCCCGGCCCGTGTCCTCCTTGCTGCCGCGCTGACCGCGGTCGGAGACGAGGGCGCTCGCGTCGACGACGAGTCCGCAGTCGGCGCAGACGATCTCCCCGCGCTGGTCGTCACGGGTGAGGTGGGTCGAGCCGCACTCCGGGCAGGTGTCGGTCGGCGGTTCGATCCCCGAATCGTCCACCTTCTTCGGGGGCGGCGTTGGGGGGGCACGTTCGACGGCCTTGGGCCCGCGGGAACGCGAGGAGGAGGAGGGTTTTGCCTTCATGGGGGAGTTTAAGGCTATCGGATGGGGGGTATAAATACGTTATTCCGTTTTCTGTATCCCCTGTAGGAACATGCGGTACACCGTGCGCGAGCATCGCATGGTTTCGAGCCGTCCTGCGGTTGGGGATCCAGCGCACGGCGTGAATCGCCGCGCCGCTGTCGACCCGCCGACACACGGGGGACGTTGAGGACCCTGCGAATCTACGCCCGGACTCAGGGGACTCTCCTCCCCACCGGGGTCAACGCCGCTGCCGGTAGCTGCCGGCACCGCCTAGGAGCGGACCGGTCCCGCCCGAGCCCCCTCCGCTTTTGCCCCACGAGCAAACGACCCGATGATACGGTCGATGCGAGATTACCGAACTCGCCTATCGCTCGCCCGAACCGCAGCCGTCGGCGCCGCTATCCGGTGACGATCGAAAAGAGGCAGCCGTGCCGGCCGTGCCGCTGGGGGTCGGGCGCCGACACCTCGAAGGTGGAGCCGAGCCGCCTCTCCATGACGGACTTGATGATCCCGGGACAGAGCACGCGGCCGATCTCGGGCGACTGGGCGGTGCACGCGAAGCAGTCGGTCACCCGGAGAACGAGCGGCTTGTCCTTGACGACGGCGAGCTTTCCCATGGCGTGCGAACCGTAGAAGCTGACGAGCGAGCGCGCCACTTCTCCGGGCGAATCCCCCTCGACCTCTTCGGCGATCTCCCTCCCCAGCTGCCGAGCGACCGTCTGGATGAGCTCGGGCAAATCGAGCCGCAGCTCCGAGACCCCGGAGGCCCGCATCCCGAGCGCCGCGATCTCTTCGAGGCGCTGGAACGCCTCGGACTCCTGGCCCTTCGGTACCGAGAGCACCGCGTCGGAGGGGGACTCGAGCTCGACGAACCGGCGGGTCGCCGGGGTGGCCCCTCGCCACATCCTCTGGTGGTACTCCCGCGCGAGCCGGACGAACCCGGGCGAGGTCGACCAGAGGGCGACCTGGCCCTCGTCCGTCGGGCCGAGGCCCTGCTCCCCGGTCACCCAGACGAGCGCGCCGGTCCGATCGACGACGATGGCCCGGTTCGTCACCGGGGAGACGGCGTGCCTTAGGTCGGTGAACATTTCGAAGTGCTTGGCCGGACCCAGGTTCTGCCCGTTGACCTCGGTGACGAACCGAACCTTCACCCCGCGCGCCCGGGCGTCCTTGAGCGCCCGGTCGATCCCCCCCTCGATCGCCGTGGGCAACGAGAAGCCGGCGACCGAGACGAGGACCTCCTTGGTCGCCGTGCCGATCCGACGGATCAGGAACCTCTGGATCGGCGCCCGGCCCTCAAGGACGGCGAACTTCCGGGCGTCGTCGTCGCCCGGGCCCTCGACGCTTTCGCGCACCTCCTTGAGGATCTTCTCCCGGCCGCTTTCGAGGGAGCGGAGCCGCTCGGTCGCGGTCCGGATCCACTGGGCGACCAGCTCTTCCGGGGAGAGGGCGGTGAACTGCATTGGGCGGTGTCCGTTCGCGTGCAGAAGGCCGCTACCCTCGAGCTGGCGGATGAACCGGTACGCCTCCACGCGGTTGAGCGCGGAGAGGCGCGCAAGCTCGCTCGCGGTCTGGGGCCCGGCCCGGCAGGCGGCCAGGTAGACCCGGGCGGCCCGCTCGGGGACCCCGTGGGCCTGGAGCAGCTCGATGAGGCTCCCGGGCGTTCGCCCCACGAGCATTCGACGGGCCGATGGGATAAAACGACTGCGAGCGCGAGAGCCGCCGGCCGCCTCGGGGAGGCGTTAAAGCGCCGCTTGGAAGTCCTCGATCGTCAGCGCGAACGGGGCTTCGGCTCCGGGTCCGCCGCGGGCCTTGAGGACCTCGCGGGCCAGAAGCCAGTAGACGGTCGCCAAGGCGACCCGGCCCTTGTTGTTCGCCGGGATGACGAGGTCGACGTCCCTCGTCTCGTTGTTGACGTCGCACAGACCGATGACCGGGATGCCGATGGAGACCGCCTCGCTGAGCGCCTGCTTGTCGGTCGTCGGGTCGGTGACGAGCAGCACCTTCGGCTCGAAGTATTCGGCCAGGTTGGGGTTCGTCAGGCAGCCGGGGACGAATCGCTCGGAGAAGGAGATCGCGCCGATCGCCTTGGCGAAGACCTTGACCGGCTTCTGGCCGTACTGGCGCTGGCTCACGGAGAGGATCTTCTCGGGGGGGAAGCGGGCCAGGAACTTGGCCGCCAGGCGGATCCGTCGGTCGGTCTCGCGGATGTCGAGGACGTGCAGCCCGTCGAATCGGACCTTGAAGACGAAGCGGCGCATGCTCGCCGACTTCTGCTGGGTGCCGATGTGCACCCCGCTCGTGAGATAGGTGTCCTCGGGAATCAGCAACTCGCCGGGGCGGGTGTCTTGGCCGTCGCTCTGGCTGATCGGCGGCTGCTCGGGCTCTATGTCGCTGTCCATTCGCTAGCCTTCGTGGGCGCCGCCGAGACGAAGGAGCTCATTTAGCTTTGCCGCCCGCTCTCCGCCGAGCAATCCGCACTTCAGGCCCGCGGCCCCGATGCCGACGGCCAGGTGGGAGAGCCACCCCTCGGGGAGGTCCCCCGACCGGTGGCTCGCCACGGTCGTGAGCCCGCTCGAGCGCGCGAAGTCGACGGTTTCGAAGGTGTCGGTCAGGGTGCCGACCTGATTGACCTTGATGAGGATCGAGTTGGTCGCCTTCCGATCGACGCCCGTACGCAGCCGGGAAAGTCGGGTGGTGAAGAGGTCGTCCCCGACGACCATCGCCTTCGTTCCGACCGCCCGGGTGAGCTTCCCGAACGAGTCGAAATCCTCCTCGTCGAACGGGTCCTCGAGGTACGTGAGCCCGAACCGGTCTACGAGCCCGACGAGGAAATCGAGCTGCCCCTCGGCGTCGAGCGCTTGCTCCCTGTACCGGTACTTCCCGTCGCGGTAGAACTCGCTCGCGGCGAGGTCGAGACCGGGGGCGACCGGGAGTTTCAGGCGGTCGCGCACCGTCCGGCACGCCTCGGAGAGTATCTCGAGCGCCTCGAGGTTCCCGACCGGCGCCACCCAACCCCCCTCATCCCCCCGACCGAGGGCGTGTGTCGGCCAGCGCGCGTGGAGCGTCTCCCCGACCACCTTGTGGACCTCGAGCGCGGCCCGCACGGAGTCCGAGGGGTCCTTCGCGGAGGAGATGGCGTGGAACTCCTGGATATCCGGACCACCGATGGCGTGGCGGCCGCCGTTGAGGCAGTTGCCGACGATCGCCGGGAAGACCGTCCCCCGAACCCCGGGCCTCGCGAGGACCTGCCAGAGAGGTCGGCGCGCCTCCGAGGCGTGGGCGATGGCGACGCTGAGAGAGACGGCGGTCGCCGTGTTCCCGCCGATTGCGGAGAAGTCGGGGGTGCCGTCCGATTCATGGAGGCGCGCATCGACCCCCACTTGGTCTGCGACCTCGACTCCCAGAAGACGGGGTCGGACCCGTTCGGCGACCTCCCGGAGGGCTTTTGAGACGCCTCCCTCCGGAAGGGCCTGAACCTCGTGGGCCCCTGTGCTCGCTCCGCTCGGCGCGGCGACCTGCCCGACGGCCCCCGATTCGGTCGTCACCGTCGTTTCGACGGTCGCCACCCCGCGGCTGTCGTAGACCCGCCGGGCAGAGAGGGTGACGATCCGGCTCACGGACCCTCCACGAACTCGACGAGGACTCCGCCGAACGCCGATGGGTGGGCGAATCCTACCCGGCGGCCCCGCGCTCCGGGTCGTGGCACGGTGTCGATGACCCTGTCGCCCCGGGCGACCAGCCGATCGAGCTCCTTCTTCACATCCGGTACATGGAAAGCGAGATGGTGGAGGCCCTCCCCACGCTTGTCGATGAAGCGGGCGACCGGCGACTCGGGGGACGTCGGCTCGAGGAGCTCCAGGTGCATCCCGCCGGCGTCAAGGAACGCCACCCGGACCTTCTGGCTCTCGACGAGCTCCGGGGGGTGGGCCGGCTCCCCGAGGAGGGCCTCCCACCGCTTGAGGGCGTCGTCGAGCCTGGCCACGGCGATCCCGAGATGGTCCGAACGCATGCGGCCGTCCTCCTAGAACGCCCGGGAAGGCTGGTACTCGCCGAACAGCTCGCGCCACAGGCCGGCGATCTCGCCCAACGTCGCGCCGTCGGTGACCGCGGCGAGGACCGCGGGCAGGACGTTCTCCCCCCGCAGTGTCGCCCGCTGGAGCTCCATGAGCCGGTAGGAGACCTTCTCCCCGTCGCGGGAGCGCCGGAACGAGGCGATCCGCTTGACCTGCTCGCTCTCGAGCGCCGGGTCGACCCGGAACCCCTTCGCGCCGGCCGCGCCGTTACGCTCGAACAGCGAAAAGTCGGCGCGGCCGTCCGTGAAGGCGTTGACCCCGACGACCAGCTCCTTGTTCAATTCGCGGTCGCGGGCGACCCGGTACGCCTCCCTTGCGATCTCCGACTGGAAGAAACCCTTCTCGACGGCGACGAGACTCCCGCCCATCTCCTCGACCCGGTCCAGGTACTCCTGCGCTTCCCGCTCGATGCGGTCGGTGAGGTACTCTATCGTGTAGGATCCCGCGAGCGGGTCGATCGTGGAGGCGACGCCGGACTCCTCCGCGATGATCTGCTGCGTGCGAAGGGCGAGGCGGGCCGCCGGCTCCGACGGCAGGCGCAACGCTTCGTCGAGCGCGTTGGTGTGGAGCGACTGGGTACCCCCGAGCACCGCCTGCAGCGCCTCGAAGGTCGTCCGCACGACGTTGAGCTCGGGCTGCTGGGCCGTGAGCGAGGAGCCGGCGGTCTGGGTGTGGAACCGCAGCTGGCCCGCACGGGCGGAGCGGGCGTGGAACACCTCCTTGACGATCCGGGCCCAGAGGCGACGGGCGGCCCGGTACTTCGCGATCTCCTCGAGGAAGTTCCGGTCGGAGGAGAAGAAGAACGAGAGCCTCGGAAGGAACTCGTCGGTGTCGAGCCCGCGAGCCTGGACCGCGCGCACGTAGGCGATCGCGTTCGCGAGAGTGAACGCCACCTCCTGCGCGGCGGTCGCCCCGGCCTCCCGCATGTGATAGCCGGAGACGGAGATGTAGTTCCACTGGGGCATCTCGCGCGTCGCGAACTCGATGAGGTCGGTCGCGAGGCGGATCGACGGCTCCGGGGGGTAGATGTACGTTCCCCGGGCGACGTACTCCTTGAGTATGTCGTTCTGGACGGTGCCGCCGAGACGGGACCTCGGGACACCGTTCTCCTCCCCGACCGTCACGAGGAGGGCGGTGAGGATCGGGGCGGTCGCGTTGATCGTCATCGAGACGGTCGCCTGGTCGAGCGGGATCCTGCCGAACAGCGTGCGCATGTCCGAAAGCGAGCTGATTGCGACGCCGCATCGGCCGACCTCCCCCTTGGAGCGGGCGTGGTCCGAATCGTATCCGACCTGCGTCGGCAGGTCGAAGGCGACCGAGAGTCCGGTTTGCCCCCCTTCCAGGAGGTAGCGGAAGCGTCGGTTCGTCTCCCTCGCGCTCCCGAACCCTGAGTACTGCCGGAACGTCCAGAGGCGCCCCCGGTACATCGTCGGCTGTGTGCCGCGGGTGAACGGTGGCACGCCCGGGAAACCGAGCTTGTCGAGGTACGACGCCTCCGCCTCGCCGGCGTCGGGAACCCCCAGGATCGGGGTCGACCCCTCCTCGACCTTCGGGCCGATCGCCGCGCGCGCTTCGCGCTCCCAGCGCTCGTGGGCACGGCTTTTCGGTCGGCGGGCGCGGGTCATCGCTCGAGGACCCCGGCTCGCTACAAATCGTTTTTCAGCGGGATTCGCCCCGGCGGAGGAGCGGCCAGAGCGCCGTGAGGTTCAGCTCGGCCCAAACGGCCGGAACCGGAACGCCGAGCTCGGCCAGGAGCTCGGGCGATAGCTCCCCCAGCTCCCCGACGACCTCTCCGGCGAGCTTGACGCGCGCCGCCCGGCCGGGAATCGTCCGGGGGATCTCCACGGGTTCCCGGACCGCCGCCACACCTTGATCGCGTAGCAGAAAGTCGAGGAGCGCTGCTGCGTCGGCGAAGCCGGCACCCTCCGAAGCGATCACGGCGCCCGCGTGCTGCCGGGTCGCCGCCCCGGTATCCGCCGAGGTGTCCGGGACGACGACCGGCCCGACCTCCGCAAACCGCTGGGGGTAGCCCGTACGCAGGTTGTGCTCGAGCACCGTGGTGAGCGAGACGAAGAGCCGGTCCCTCAGGTAGGCGAACTGGTCGGAGACCGGGTTGCGCAGCGCGATCGCCGAGCTCCTGCCGGTACGGAGGGTCGAGGTCTCGGAGACGAGCACCGGGGTGTAGAGTTCGGCGAACCCCAGGCCGCGAAATAGCTCGGAGAATCGGTCGGCGAACCGGCGCTCGGGGAGACGACGACCGCGGGTGGAGCTCGGAGGGATGAGACCGTCCTCGGCCCGGAGCCCCCGGCTGAGCACCACCTCCTCGGCAAGGTCGACGCCGCTGAGAAGGTCGGGGCGCCACGGGGGCACGGCGACCGACCAGCCGTGCGCTTCGGGGCTTGCCGAAAGGCGCGCCCGGGATAGCTCGTGCTCGATGCTCGCGGCACTGTACCCAGCTCCGCCGACCTGGGCGACGGTCGCGGCGGGGAGGTGGAGCCGGCGGAGCGACACGAGCGATTCCCCAGTGTCCGGGCCATGGGAACCCGATACGGGGACGGCGGTGAGCCGCCAGCCCCGGGCGACGAAGACCAGGGAGAGGAGGGAGAGCGCGTCTTTCACCCTCGCCTTGAGGGTGCCCGTTGACTCGAGGAGCAGGGCACGGTCGCCCACGCGAGCTTCGCCGCCTTCCCGGCTGTTGAGCACCGGAGGCAGGGATAGGACGCGGCGTTCGCGGTCCCTCAGCGTCAACGCCAGGCCGCCCTCGCGACCCATCTCGCCGTAGCGCGCGGCCATCGGGTGCGTCGAGAAGAACTCCTCGGCGCTCGTCTCCTTCTCCGCGCCCAGCGGGGTGAACCGAATCGCCCCGATCGGCTCGAGTCGGTAGTGGATCGGCGGGCGCAGCCGGTCGTACGGATAGATTCCCAGGCTCGCGAGACGCCGGTCGGCCCCCACGGTGGCGTGCAGAAGCTCCTGGAACCGGATCCCCTCGGCGAGGAGACCCGCGTCCAGACCCTCTCCCGTCGGCGCGGTGAGCGCCACGGCGGCGATGTACGGCCTCCGCCGGCTCACCGAGGCGTCGGCGACGATCGTCATCGGCGGGTCGCTCGCCGGAGTGCCGGTGAGCGCCGGAACGCCGTGCGCGGCGCCCGTGCGCCCCTGCAGGTAGAGGCCGAGCCCCCCCTCGGAGAGCAGGTCGAGGCGGTCCGGGGTGACCTCGATGGTCAGCTCGTCCCCCTCGAGACCCGAGAGCTCCGCCTTGGAGGCGAAGAGCAGCGCCTCGAGCTCGGAACGCTCGAGCGGATGCGCGAGCATCGATTGGACCCGGCCGTACGAGAGCACGCTCTTCGGCAAGCCCGCTACTCCCTCGCGCCGGCGAGGCGGCCAAGGTCGTCCGTGTAGAGCTCCCTCAGGTCGTTCGCCCCGAGGGCGAGCATCGCGAGCCGCGTGACGCCGATCCCCCACGCCGCGACCGGGACGTCCACCCCGAGCGGGCGGAGCACCTCGGGCCGGAACAGCCCCCCGGGGAACACCTCGATCCAGCCGAGCCTCGGGTGGCGGACGTACCCCTCGATGGACGGCTCGGTGAACGGAAAGTAGCTCGGCCGGATCTTGAGCTCCCGGATGCCGATCGCCTCCGCGAGGGCGCGGAACATGCCGATGAGCTCGCGGATCGTCGTCCCTTCCTGGCCGAGGACCCCTTCGCACTGGCCGAACTCGACGCCGTGCGTCGCATCGACCGCGTCGCGACGGAAGTTCCGGTCGAGGCAGTACATCCGGAACGGCGCCTTCGGCCGCTTCGCGAGGAACCGGGCCGATACGGCCGTCGTCTGCGACCGGAGCACGGGCCGGCGGGCCACCTCAACGTCGTACGGCGAGCCCCAACCGGGGGAGATCGGCTCGGTCTCTCCCGGCAGCGCACGGCCCTCGTGCGCGGCGCGCACCCGCTCGAGGAGCCCCTCCGGCGGAGGGTGCGCCGTGACCCCCGAGACCGACAGCACGTCGTGGATCGAGCGGGCCGGGTGCTCCTGCGGCATGAATAGCGCGTCCGAGTTCCAGAACTCGGTCTCCAGGAGCGGCCCCTCGGCCTGCTCGAATCCGAGACCGACCAGGATCTCCTCGAACTCCCTCAGCCAGGCGCGGTAGGGGTGCGGCCGGGCGCCGGAGAGGAACGGCACCGCCGCCCGCACGTCGTACGGCCGGAACGACGCCGTGCGCCATCCCCCGGTGCGGAGGAGCTCGGCGGTCAACGCTCCGAGCGACTCCGCCCCTTCCGTGGCGAGCGGAAGCTCCCGCCCCTCGGAGGAGGCCGACCAGCGCTTCAGCCGGCGGTTCTCGAGCTTGACGAGACCCCGCTTCTTGAGGGAATCGAACTCCTTGGGGTCCGGCACCTCGCCGTGGCCGACCCCTTCGAGGGCGCGCTCGGCCGGGAGACGCTCGGAGACGGCAGGAGCCGTCGGGAGGAATCGGAAGGGGAGGCCCTCGGCGAGGTAACCGAGACGTCTCAGGATGCCGATCGCCGCCGACCGCTCCTCGCCCGACCACGCCTCGCCTTCGAGCTCGCTGGCGGCCAGGGTCCCCCCGGCGCTCTCGACGGCTCTCAGGAGGCGACGCTCGGGAAGTCCGCTCGAAAGCGCGGCGACCCCGCGGGCCGTGAGCGAGCGCTCGGGGATCGACTCCTCGTCGACGACCGCGAGACGCTTGGATTTCAGCCTCTGGAGGCTCCCGCGGACCGACTCCTTCGAGAGAGCGAGGCTTTCGGCGAGCTCCTCTTCCTCGATGGCCGCCGCGGTGAGCGAGCGCAGGGCGGAGAGGACGGCGCGCTCGCCGCTAGAGAGCGTGAGCGGCGCCCCGCCGTCGGGGGGCTCCTCCGCTCCCTGCGTCACGGCGGTTGGAGCGGGCCCCGGCGTTTAGGCGTTTCGCCGGAGCGCCCCGTTATCGACGGTTGCCTCACGTGGAGCCGGGGAACTGGAGACTGTTGCCCGTCAGCCAGAAGAACGTCGTGTCGCCGCCGCCCCCGATCGTCACGTTGGTGTTGACCGAGCTCGAGTCGACCCACGACGCCCACGCCGAGATGAGGTTCGACTGGCCCGTGTAGACGTAAAGACACAGCTGGTAGGCGATCTTCTCCGCCATATCGTAGAGCGACACGCGCACCGGTCCGGCCGGCGTGATCGCCGCCAGGTTCAGCGCCGTGAGCATCGCCTTGTAGGCGACCCCCTGGCAGCTCTGCGGGAAGGTCGTGCTGGAGTAGTAGGTGTAGTCCGTCGTGTTGTGCGTGCAGCCGTTCGAGAACCCGGGCGTGAGCAGCGACTGGATCACCGAGTTGTCGTAGGTGTACGTCGCGTTCGCCGTGTAGAGCGGGACCACGTAGTCGGTCGGGTCCGGATAGTCCGGAGCCCAGCCGAGGCCGTAGAAGGGGAACGGATTCTGGCCCGGCCCGCTGAACTGAGCCCCGATGAGCAGGTCGACGAAATTGACGTCGACGGTGTTCACCTTGACCGCGCCCCCGCTCAGCGCCGACAGCTCGCCCTCCCAGAGCGTGTTGACCTGGTCGCCGGTCGGGTTGCCCGTGAGCCCGAAGATCGGGAGCTGGCACGGATTGGCGGAGGTACACGCGGCGACCTGCGGGTCGTAGTACGGGCCCCCCACCTGCTGCATCTGGGTCCACCAGTACGCCGGACAGGTCGGGTTCGTGTTGTCCGTGCACGGGTCGGTGCTCGGCCACGGGATGTCCTTCGGGTAGTAGTTGGCCATGAACTGCGGGATCGCCCCGCCCATCAGGAAGCCGCCCTGGATGCCGTCCTTGGTGGTGATCGTGTTCTGGACGGTGGCGTACGGGTAGGCGCGCGAGAAGAACTCGCGCATGCCCATGTAGCTGAACCAGTCCGTGGGGACGTTGATCGTCTGCGTCGTGTACTGCTGCGCCTTGCCGAGATCGAAGCTCATGTCGAACGGCACGAAGCTGACCGTGAGCGTCGGCGAGCTGATCGCCGTGACCTTCCCCTGCGAGATCAGCTGGATCAGGAGCGCCAGGTCGGTCCCGGGGATCGAGGCGAAGTCCGCGACGCCGGCGGCGTACGCCTGCTCACCGGGGGTGGCGGTCGTCTCCCAGGTCACCTCGACGGTCCCCGCGTAGCTTCCGGGCTTCGGCTGGCAGCCGGTCCAGGTGCAGTGCGGGTTCTGGGCGTAGGCGGGGTTCGCCTGGAGCGTGTAGGAAGAGCCGGCGAGGTAGCCGTTCGGGGTCAGGGCGTAGGGGCCGCTCCCGACCATGTTGAACTGGACGTGGCCGGCGAAGCTCCCGAAGGCGCCGCTGCCGAGCTGCTCCCAGTGGTCCCAGCCGGTGGCCGGCGTCGCGCTGGGCGCGACCCCGTACCCGGGGCTTCCGGGGAGTGGGCACGGGTGGTCGCCGGGGCCCGAGACGTTGCCCGCGGTCCAGTAGGGGATCGCGGCGCCCTGCGCCTGGGCGCTGAACCAGCCGCACGGCACGATCGCGCCGCCGAGCGGGTCAGCGGTGAGCTCGAGGAAGTACGGCCAGATGTGGTGGTTTCCGTACGCCGAGAACGTCACGCAGCCGTGCTCCTGGCTGAGCGCGAGCGCCGGGCAGTCGGTACCGTTGACGGTGATGGCGTTGAAGACGTTCTGAGGGGTGTTGTTGTAGGCGCCGTGGATCGAATCCCACGTGACGTTGCCGGAGCTGAGAAGCGCTTGGGTCTGGATCCAACCGGGGTTGCAGGTGACGCACGGCAGGTTCGCAAAGCCGATCGTCCGGGCGTAGGAGAAGAGAACGTCACTAGGCCAGACGCCCCAGCTCGCCTTCGTCGCCGGGTCGTAGAAGCCGCCGGAGGCGCCGATGACGAACGTATAGTTCCAGCCGTTGACCAGCGTGCTGCCGTAGAGGTTCTGGCATTGCGGGCTTCCCGGAACGCAGGTGGCGACCACGGGGACGAAGTTCTCCCAGCCGGGGCCGGTCTGGGTTCCGTTGTACATGATGAGGGGCTGGTAGACGTTGTAGATCGCCTCCGCGCCGACCGTCTCGTAGTCGATCGCGGGGTCCTCACCGGCGGCGCCGCCGGGGGCGAGCTCGTAGGAGATGATGGTGCCCGGGTGCGGGCTCGTGTGGATCGCGGTGCCCGCGAGCGCGGCGTGCTCTCCGGACTTTGCGACGAAGACCGTCCAGCTGTAGTTCTCGTAGACGGTGGGCGAGGTCCCGTTCGATGCGCTGCCGACGAACGTCAAGAGATACGTGCCGGAGGCGTTGAAGCTCGCCGTCGCGTTCGCCGAGATGTTCGTTCCCGACTGCTTGGAGATGTAGCCGCTGCCCGCCGGGTTCGGGGCAAGGATGATCTTGGGCGGGTTGGCGGTGAACGCCGGGTTCGTCGGGGCGGAGGAGTAGCTTCCCGAGACGGTGACGGTCTGGAAAGGTTGAAGGATCGCCGTTGCGCCGTTGGCGGAGGCGGAGGTCGAGTTGCCGAGGATGGCTCCGGAGACCCCGGGGGTCTCGCCCGCGGTGCTGGAGGCGAAGGTGGAGGTGACGATGACCTGGACCATCGAGGCGATGTTGTTGTGGACGAGGCCGTTGACCGTCGCCTCCGCGTAGATCAGGTAGATGCCGGGGACGGAGTAGGTGTGGCTCTGGGTGGTCAGGGAGGTGACGGCCGACTTGTTCCCGTCGCCATAGTAGAAGGTGTAGGCGCCGGAGCTCTCCCCGGCCGGAAGTTGGGCGGTGAAGGGTACCGGAGTGTTCGCCTGCACGGACTTGAACGGCACGAGGACGCTGACGTCGTGCAGGTTGACCAGGTTCGCACAGATCGGGGAGTTGGCGGGCTCGCACGTCTTGTTCGGTCCGACCTTGGAGAAACCCCCCATGAACGCGAACGTCCCAACCCCCATGATCACCAGAACGACCACGATGGCCAACGCCGCGACGACCGTGGACATTCCGCGCACCGACCTCGCGCCGGTGCCAAATCGACCCGACGCATCTTCTTCCGACATTGACGTCACCAGTTCCCGAGACGGAACTACCCGTCTCGGGCGGGCCTCCTAACACTGGCGGTATATATACCCCTACGCTGGGGGCAAGCCGCCGCGCTAGGCGCTCGGCCCGGGCGACTCCGCGGGCGGGTGGACCAGGTCCGAGAGCACTTGGAAGGCGTGCAGCACGTCCCGCTCCCGGACCACGAACGTCGAGTCCGTGTAGACGCTCAACAACTCGAGCGAGTTGATCCCGGCGCGGAACAGCGCTCCGGAGAGGAACGCGAGGACCCCGGACGTCTCCAGGATCCGCTCCGGCGAGCGGACGGTCAAGGCGGAGAGCGAGCGGTGGACCCCGAGCGTCGAGCGCTTTCCTATCGCCTGGAGGAGCGGGTCGATGAGCTCCTCCTCGCAGAGGATCGTGAGCGCCCCCGGCCCTTGCAGGAGCTGCAGGAGATGGCGGCGGTCAGTGAGCAGCGAGCGACCGGTCTCGAGGATCTCTCCGAAGACCTTCCAGTCGCTGCGCGCCGTGATGATGGCGACGCGCGTGCGCACCTCGATCCGGCTCGCCTTGACGACGTCCAGGACCTGGCGTTCGAGCGGCTCGCAGGCCTTCATCTGCCGCTGGTAGCGTCGGCAGGCGACCTCCACCGCCTCCTGGTTGCGCAGCCCGGTCTCGCTCTGGACCTTGCGGGCGAGCGACGTGAAGTTGATGATGTTGTAGCTCAGGCAGTCCCGGACCGACGGATGGTCGTCGATGTACCGCCGGGTCACCTCGGCGGCGGTCGGGGCGGCCGGCGTCGTGCTCGTCAAGGCCGCTTCCTACTCTCCGCCGTACGGGGCCCCACTCGCTCCGTCGGCTTTCAAACTTCCGGCGGGTGCCAATCGCCCGCCCCGAACGCCCGGAACGGTCGGCAATCGCATGCGAACCTGTGTCGCGCTAGCGCCCGACGAGCTATATGCCTCCCCGCCTATCCCCGGGACAGGATGCGGGGCCCGAAGCTCCTGGCATCCGACCGAGAAATCC
>JAKIWY010000140.1 GCA_022749835.1 Thermoplasmata archaeon
GAAGAGCCGCCAGGCGGTCCTGCCGAGCGTCTGCCGGGGCGAAGCGTTCCTCGGCATCGCCACGACCGAGCCAACCGGAGGCAGCGACCTATCGGCAATGCGCACCCGGTCGCGAAGGAACGGGGATGAATTCGTAATCCGCGGCGAGAAGTCGTTCCTCTCAGGGGTCGAGGAGGCAAAGTCGCTCGGGGGCGGCCACCTCACGCTCACCCGCGCGGAGACGGGAGGGTTCAACTTCCTCTACGTGCCGACCGGCGCCCCCGGGATCACCACGCAGCGCTTTGAGAACATGGGCCGGATGGGCATCTCGACCGGCTCGATCACCTACGACGACGTCCGCGTCCCCGCTCGCAACCTCATCGGCGAGGAGGACCACGGCTTCGAGGTGGCGATGCAGGGGTTCCGCATCGCGCGCACCTTCGTCTCCGCCGCCTGTGTCGGCGCCGCGGAGCGCGCCCTCGAGGTCGGGACGAGCTACATCAAGGAGCGGCGAGCCTTCGGAAGCCCCCTCGGGAAGTTCGAGGGGATCCAGTTCGAGCTCGCGGACCTCTACTCCCAGGTGGAGGCCGTCAAGTGGCAATGCCGCCGCGCGGCGTGGCTGATCGATGCCCACCCCGGGAAGGTCGACGACGCGACGCGCTCGGAGATCGAGCGCACCGTCGCCTCCGTGAAGCTCACCGCGCCCCCCCTCGCCTTCGAGTGCGTGAAACGGGTCATGATGTGGCATGGGGCCGCGGGATACACCAAGGACGTGGGTCTCGAGCTCGGCCTGCGGGGCGTGATGTCGTACATGGTCGGCGCCGAAGGGGGCCTCAACATCATGCGGATCATCCTCGGTCGCGAGCTGTTGGGCAAGGATTTCCTGCCCTACAAGTAGCCCGGACGAGCCCAACGCGTACGTCGGAGCGGGTCGGGTAGCCAAGGCGGCTGGGAGTCTCCTAGGAGTCCCGGTGACACGCGTCGTTGCGTGGCCCGCTCGGGGGCCCCCCCTGCTCCCCCGTGTCGGACCCTCACAGGGGGCGCGGTACGTTCAAGTACCGATGGCCGCGTGCCCGCGCCGACCCAGGTGATCTTCGATGGCGAAGGAATCCGAGGCTGTAAATCCGTTCGAGACTGCGAAACGCCAGATCGATATCGTCGCCGACATTCTGGGCCTCGACTCCGGGATCCGGGCGATCCTCAAAGCTCCGAAGCGCGAGCTCACCGTGAACTTCCCCGTCCGCATGGACGACAATTCCTACCGGGTGTTCACGGGCTACCGGGTCCAGTACAACATGGCGAGAGGCCCCACGAAGGGGGGCATCCGCTACCACCCGCAGGTCACGCTGGACGAGGTCCGCGCGCTCGCGGCCTGGATGACCTGGAAGTGCGCCGTCGTCAACCTGCCGTACGGGGGCGGGAAGGGCGGCGTCATCTGCGACCCCAAGCACATGAGCCAGGGGGAGCTCGAACGCCTCACCCGGCGCTACGCGAGCGAGATCGCTCCGATCATCGGCCCCGAGATCGACATTCCTGCCCCCGACGTCTACACCGACTCCCAGACGATGGCGTGGATCATGGACACCTACTCGATGCAGAAGGGCTACTCCGTGCCCGGCGTCGTCACAGGTAAGCCGATCTCCCTGGGCGGCAGCGAGGGCCGCGGGGAAGCGACGGGCCGTGGCTGCGCCTACGTCATCCGGGAAGCCGCTTCCCACGCCGGCGTCCGGGTAAAGGGCGGCAGCGTCGCCGTGCAGGGTTTCGGCAACGCCGGAAGCGTCGCCGCGAAGATCCTGCACGACGAGCAGGGCGCGAAGATCGTCGCCGTCTCGGACTCCAGGGGCGGCATCATCAACCCGCAGGGGCTCAACCCGCACGCGGTCGACGAATTCAAGCACAAGACCGGCTCCGTGGTCGGCTTCCCCGGCTCGAAACCGATCTCCAACACCGAGATCCTCGAGGCGAAGGTCGACATCCTGATCCCCGCCGCGCTCGAGAACCAGCTTACCAAGAAGAACGCCGAGAAGGTGCAGGCGAGGGTCATCGCCGAGGCGGCGAACGGACCGACCCTCCCCGAGGCGGACAAGGTGTTCTACGAGAGCAAGATCACCGTCCTGCCGGATATCCTCGCGAACGCGGGGGGCGTGACGGTGAGCTACTTCGAGTGGGCCCAGGACATCCAGGGATTCTTCTGGCCGCTCGAGGAAGTCAACCAGCGGCTCGAGCGCACGATGGTCAAGTCGTACGCCGAGGTCCACAAGGTCGCCGAGGAGCGCTCCGTTCACAACCGGACCGCCGCCTATGTCCTCGCAATCCAGCGGGTCGTGGACGCGCTCAAGATGCGCGGGATCTACCCGTAGAGAGGACCCGGGTCCCTACCGAGAGGTCGTCCGCTCATGGCGGAGCTCCCCCGGTGTCGGCTGACGACCTGGCGCGAGGTCGACCGGTGGGCCGACAAGCTCGCCGGGGCGGTGACCGACGCCAATCGGGTCCCGGACACCCTGGTCGCGCTCACCCGCGGCGGTTGGGTACCGGCTCGGCTACTCTCCGACCGGCTCGGCGTCCGCCGGGTCGTCTCGGTGCGCGCCCAGCACTGGGGGGTCACGGCCACGCCGAGCGGACGTGCCGAGATCACCGAGGGACTGAGCGGCGCGATCCAAGGGGAGAACGTGCTCCTGGTCGACGACATCACGGACACGGGCGAGAGCCTGGAGCTCGCCGCCGAGAAGGTCGGCGCCGCCGGACCGACGCGGGTCGAGAGCGCGACGTTCCTCCACATCACGCACTCGAAGTTCGTCCCGACCTACTTTGCCGAGGAGATCGCCCGGGACGCGTGGGTCTGGATCGTCTTTCCCTGGAACTACTGGGAGGATCTGGCGACGCTCGCTCCCCAGGCGCTCAAGGTGGCCGGCGACCTCCCCGCCGCGAAGGCCCTCCTCGAGGAGCGCTGCGGGCTCAAGGTCCCACTTTCCGACTTGAAGCGCGTCACGTCGCTCGGCTCGCCCGTTCCGTAGCGCCCTCGCCGGGCGCCGGTGCGAGCAGACCGACGAAAGCGGTGGTCGGCGTTCAGCCGACGGACGGGGCGCTCGCTTCCGTCTGGAGGCGGCCCTTGAGGTACTGCGAGAGGATCCCGGCGCCCGTGATCAGGCCGAGCCCGAGCACTACCGCACCGACGATGAACGGCAGCTGGGAGGGGTACTGCAGGCCCTCGAGATACTCGACCAGGTAGACGAGCCCGTAGCTCAGGAACCCGATGCCGACGATCGATGTGGTGGCGATCGGGAACGCCCGGGGAAGTCGGCTCCTCAGGAAGTAAAAGCGCAGCGCGCGGCCGCTCTCCCACACCTCGGCCGCCACGAACCAGAAGACCATCGCCGCGTTCAGGAAGGCGAGCAGGTTGCCGATCGGGGTCGGCTCGGGAAGCACCTTCCAGCCGGAGAGGAAGCCGACGCCGACCAGCGCGATCGCGAACAGACCGAATCCGAAGGCGACGGAGCCCTGGCGGATGTCGCTCGACGCCGAACGCAGAGACTCGACGAGCGCCTCGTCGATATCGAACGTCCAGAGGACCAGGTAGACGCCCAGCAGGATCAGGAGGCTGATGAGCCCCCACCAGACGTAGCCGGCACCCGCCGCGATCCCGATCAGGAGGAGGACGAGCGCGGGCGGCAAGAGCGTCTTGGCCCGGAACTTCGGGTCCTTGAGCGCTTTTGTGATGGTGTAGTAGGTCGACTCGATCGAGGCGTTCTGGTGGACGAAGACGCGCAGCACCCCGTCGATCCGGACCCGGGAGGCGAGGATCGGATTCAGGAACTCGTCCTCCGCCCCGTCGGAGACCAGGTGGGCGGAGGTCGCCTTCGTGCTGGCGAGGACCTTGTCGAACTGCTCGCTCACCTTCCGGTCGGAGACGAATCCGACTTTCGGGGAGCCGGTGAGGACGGCGACCTCGCACTCGTCGCCCGAGCGCAGGATCTCGTCGTAGAGGTGGACGGCGGCGAACAGTGCGTTGGTGTCCGAATCCTCGGGGTCGGCGATCCCCAGACGCATCGCGGCGTCGAGCACGGCAGCCCGCCCGACGACCGGTCCCTGGACGCCGGCTTTGCGGCCGAGATCGTCGTCCCGGTCGACGGACACGACGAGCCGCATGGCACTCCGCGATGGGACGGCCGGAGCTTAACAACTCGCACGTGCCGGCACGGAGCGCACGGGCGCCCGGCATCGCAGCCGAGGTCTATATGAGCCCGTAGACCCCCCGGGGGCCGGGCCGATGGAGGAACTTCCCGAGAAGGGCCGGGCCTTCATCGACTGGTACCTCGCCGTCGTCGAGCGGGCGAACCTGACCGACAAGCGCTACCCGGTCAAGGGGATGAACGTCTGGACCCCCTACGGCTTCCAGGCGCGCCGCCGCCTGGACGACGTGATGATCCGGGCGATCGAATCGACCGGTTCCCAGGCGGTCGAGTTCCCGACCCTGATCCCGAAGACGGAGTTCCAGAAGGAGAAGGAGCACATCAAGGGGTTCGACGCTCAGGTCTACTGGGTCACGAAGGGCGGGGAGAGCGACCTCGACATCCCGCTCGTGCTCCGCCCGACGAGCGAGACCGCGATGTACCCCGTCTTCTCGCTGTGGATCCGCTCCCACCGTGACCTGCCGCTCAACGTCTACCAGATCGTCAACACGTTCCGCTACGAGACGAAGACGACCCGGCCGTTCCTCCGGGTGCGGGAGATCCACTTCTTCGAGGAGCACACCTGCCAGGTCGACGAGGCAGCCGCCACCGAGCGGGTCCACTCGAACCTGACCGCCTTCTCCCGGATGGCGAAGGAGCTCGAGCTCCCGTACGTCGCACTGCGCCGGCCCGAGTGGGACAAGTTCCCAGGCGCCTACTACTCGATCGCCCTCGACATCCCGGTCGGCGAGGCCCGGACGCTGCAGATCGGCAGCATCCATCACTACCGGGAGAACTTC
>JAKIWY010000141.1 GCA_022749835.1 Thermoplasmata archaeon
ACCGGGCACAGAGAGCGGCCGTTCGACCCGAACGGGTCTACGACGGGTAGCACGGTGATGGTACCAGCGCGCCTTGGAGCGGGAGCTTGCATCGACGGACCTCGAACGTAGTAACCCCGGGACCCCATATATAGTTACCTTGCTATATTAGGTAGCTTTGGGTAACTCGTCTCGGGCAGGGGCTCGCATCGTTCGGAGTCTCCCGTTGCGCGACGAAGCTTTCCGCTGACGGGCCTGCTCGGGCCGTGGCGCTTCACCCCGAGGAGATCGAGCTCTCCGTCGAGAAGGAGCTCGCCCCGGGGGCCGACGGTGTACCGCGGCGCGCCAGGCTCTCGGCCCGATTTCGGGTCTCTCCGGAAGGCAGCGTCCCCAGCGCGAGCGAGCTCGCCGAGACGCTCGCGAAGCTTCGCCAAGATCTCGAGGGAGCGGCGGGTTCTCCTGCGCCGCCGGTCCCCTTACCGGTTCGGGCCGACCGGGAACTGACGGAGCTCATCGAGGCGTACCGGCCCCGCCAGGTCGAACTGCTCGACCTATTGATGGCCGAGCGCGAGATCACGGAGGGTGAGCACGTGCTTCTCTCCCGTCACCTCGCCAAGCAGCCGAAAAGTAAGCCGGCCAGCGCGCGATCCGTCTCCTCCCCGCTGGAGGTCTCGACGAAACCCGAGGAGCCACCGGCGATAACGGACCGGCCGATCGCCGCCGCCCCTCTCGCGGCCGACCGCACCCCGACGACCGCCCGAGCGGTTCCGCAGCTGCTCTCGGAGTACAAGATCGAAAGCCTCCGGCAAGCCGGGGCGGTCCGGGCACGCCGGCAGATCTCCTACGAGGAGTACATGGCCCTGAAACGACATTTCTCCGCGGAACCCGGCGAGCCGGTGCGCCCCGCGGCGTAACGTCGCCGGCCGGGCCTTTTGCTCACCCGAAGGCGGTCGGCCGTTTCACCAGGATCTTTCGGGAGAACGCGGGAAGGGGTCTTCCCCCCGACTCCCTTGAGGAGCGCACGGCGGCCGAAATGCTACGACGGGGCGAGCGGTGTTCACGGTAGAAGATCGCACCCGGGCCCGCGAGCGGATCCTCGAGAAGGCTCGTTCGGACGGACGGATCGTCGCGGCCGCCGTGGTGGGCTCCGCGGCCGGCAACGAGGAGGACCGGTGGTCGGACCTCGACCTGACGTTCGGCGTGGCGGAGGGCGTGGCGGTAGGGCCCGTTCTCTCGGAGTGGACGCGCGATCTTTCGACACTTCTTCGCGCGGTCCCGCTCTTTGACCTGCCGTACCGGGCGACGATCTACCGGGTCTTTCTTCTGCCCGGAAACCTCCAGGTCGATCTCTCCTTCACACCTGCGGCCGAGTTCGGCGCGCTCGGCCCGAAGTTCACCCTTTTGTTCGGGAAGGCGGTCCAACGGAACCCGTCCCCTCCGCCGTCCATCTCGCATCGGACCGGATTGGCGGTTCATCACGCGGTGCGCGCCCGTGCGAGCATCGAGCGGGGTCGTCCTTGGCAGGCCGAACATTGGATCCAAGGGCTCCGAAACGAGGCCCTCTCCATCGCATGCATGATGCGGGGACTTGATTCGGGCAACGCTCGAGGGTTCGACCGTCTGCCGCAGGAGGTCCGCACCATGGCGGTGTACAGCCGGGTGAGCGCGTTCGAGCGTGAGGAACTCCTGCGTGCGCTCGCGGCCTCGATCGAACTCTTGATCAAGGAGGGGGGAGTCGAACTCGCCAAGCTCGACTCCCGGCTCGTACGGGAGCTTCGGGAGCTCTCGACCGCGTAGACGCACTCTGAGGACTCCGTTCCCCACGCGGGTTGGCTCGCCCCGAATCGTGGTGGATGGAGGAGCGGGAGTCTAAAATCGCGCGCTCGAATGGATTCGAAACCCATCACACCGTGACGTGAATGGCGACCCGTGCGGTCCCGGAGAGTCAGTTACCTACACGGTGATGACCACGCTTCCGATATTGAGTCCGGAGTCGAGACGCCGGTGGGCCTCCGGCAACTCCTCCAATCGGTACGGGAGTCGATCGAAGAGTGCAACTTCCCGGCTTCGATGAGTCCGCGAAGGAGATCGAGGTCCTCGGTTCGCGGGGGCGACCCGCGAACCACCACTCTCTTGCCGCTCCTCGATGAAACCCATGGCGCCCGGATCATCGAGGAGATTCGCGGGTTCGCGAGGAGATAGAATCCCCCTCGGCGCAAGGCCCCCAAGCCGGCCGAAAGGGGGCTACGGCCGACCGCGTCGAAAATGGTGTCATACGTCTCGGACCTCTTCGTGAAGTCCTCCTTCGTAAAATCGATCACCCGGTCGGCCCCGAGGCGGGTGACAAGCTCCAGCTTCCGGGTCGTCTCCACCCCCGTTACGTCGGCGCCGAGGGACTTGGCCAGTTGAACCGCGAGGGTGCCGATGCCCCCACCGGCGCCGTTGACCAGAACCCTGCGTCCCTGGAGCGTCCCTGCTTTTCGGAGGAAGTGCAGAGCCTCCAAGCCACCGGTCGGTATCGTAGCCGCCTCCTCGTAGGTCATGTCGGCCGGCTTGGTCGCCACGGCGCCATCGCGGAACCCTTCTCGAAGGCAGAGATACTCGGCGTACGCGCCAAACCCGAAGCCCGTCGTGCCGTAGACGGGATCGCCGACGCGAAAGCGTGTTACCTTTCGGCCGACGGCTTCCACGTCCCCGGCGAACTGCTGTCCCAGGACTTTGCGTCGGGGACGGAGCGGTCCCATCAGCAGTCGCACCAGGACGCGCATCCCGAGGCCGAACCGCAGGGCGCGCAACTCACAGTCGCCCGCAGCCACCCCGGCCGCACGCACCCGGATGAGAAGCTCATCGGAGTTCGGGACCGGCTTCGGTACATCCTCGAGATGGAGGACCTCGGGGGCGCCGTACGCCGTCCACACCATCGCCCTCATCGGTCTCGACCCCGTTCCGGCAGGAGGGATCTCCTCCCCGGTGGACGCCTCTTCGTGAACGGGATTCCCGCTACGCGCTTGGCATGGGGGCGGCGTGCGATCCCCCGCTGGACCGGGCGAAGACTTTCCAACCGAGGAGAAGGGGGAATACCACAAAGGTTAGCGCGGCGGGGAGGGCGAACATCGCGGACGTGACCGGAAACGCGGCGACGCCGAGGAGCCCGACCACTCCGATGGCAGCGGTCAGTCCCCCGAACATCCTCCCGAACCCGGGGGCGTTGAGCATCGCCAGGCCGAGCAGTAGGAAGCCGACCGAGAGGAAGATGTACGCACAGGTGTCGAACTCGTTGAACACACCCTGGGTCGCTTGCCAGGCGATGACGGCGGCATCCTGTTGCGCTGGGGTCGCCCCGACCGCATGATACTGGGCGGAGATCTGGGCCATCGCAACATTCGGTTCGCTCTCCACCGCGAGTACCGCGAGACCGAGGAAGCTGAGCCCAAAGCCGAACAACGCCGGCGCGAGGCTCCAGCCGCGCAGAGACCGGTAGAGGGCGAGGAAGAGCGGAACCATCAGGATCGTCCCCACGAGGAAGAGCGTCTGCCCGATGATGATCTGCGTCTGCAGTCCCGGGAATCGCATGATCGGCCCCGAGCCCGAGGCGGTGGTACCCGTTCCGATGAATGCCACCTGGTAGACGATGGAAGCGACGAAGAGGATGCCGCCGAGCACTCCGGAAAGACCGCCCCAACGAATGACTGCTGTCTCCTGCTCGATGGAAATCGCCGCGTGTCCCCCGGACATGATCGAGCTAGGCGCCAAAGGAAATAACGTCAGGCCAGCGTCGTCCAGAATCGATGTGGGTCCTGACGCGTTCGCAGCGAACAGCCCGCTTAGGAAGCGAACGACGACCTGGGAATCCCTGCCCACTCAAGTCGGGAGGCTGGTTCGACCTGGGATGGTGCCCCCGGCGAACGGGGAACGTGGGTCGCCGCGGATGAGAAATCGTTTCCGCGAGCTTCTGACGTCCACCTCCGACCTGGTGAGGCGTTTGCGAGAATCCCGCGTACGAAGTCGTGAGTCCCTTCACCAGAGATTGATCCGACCGTTCCGCACCACCCATCGCGGACTCTCACCTACCGGGTGCCGACCTCGTGAGTTCCCCACGATCCTAGAAGCCTCGCCGTCGTGACGCCCCACTCAGAATGCAAGGCGGCGAACATTGGGTAGGGCGAGCGTGCCGAAGACCCCGATACCCACGCACAGAAGACCCACCCAGGTCCCCAGGACCATCGGGGTCAGCGTGAGGGCGAGGGCGCCGACGACGACGGCGCCGGCCGCCCGCGCGCCGCCTCTCAGCAGATACGCGTTCGCCACCGTGCGCCCGAGGACCGCCGCCGGCGTGGTCGCCTGGAAGTAGACGAGCGTGCTCGTGTAGAATGCGATGTCCGCGATCCCCACGCCGAACCAGGCCGGGGCGTTATCGAAGAGCGTGGGGGGCACGCCCACCGATACGACGATGAGGGCGCCCTCGATGATCGTCGCCCCGATGAGGACATAGGCGAGAGAGCGCCGGGGATTGGCGCCTCCGAGGAGGAGGCCTCCGACCGCGCCGCCGATGGCAAAGGAGGCGAAGAGGACGCCGTAGGCGGCGGTCGGGTCCCCGAAACGAGTCGCCGCGATCAGCGCGATCAGAAGCGGCGGCGCGGAGGAGACGAACCCTTCCATTCCGGAGAAGATCGATAGTTCGAGCGCCGGCCGGCCCTCGGGGCTCCTCAGGTGGCGCCAGCCCACGACGAGATCGGAGGCGAAGCCGGCGGGAGCGGTGGCGGGAACCGGGAGGTCGAGCGGCAGCGCAAGGGCTCCCGCGAGAACGTTCAGCGCCCCGTAGAGGAGCATCGCAAAACCGGGGCCGAACAGGAGGATGAGCGCCGCCCCACCGACGAACGCGGCCAGCTGCTCAACGCCGCTCGCGGCGGAGAGTAGCCCGTTCGCTGCGAACAGCCGGTCCGGCGGAACGA
>JAKIWY010000142.1 GCA_022749835.1 Thermoplasmata archaeon
CCCCGGGCTCGACCACGGTGGCCGCGGCGCGCGGGGAGCCGGCGCCGAACGGCACGGAGCCGGTGGCGGCGCTCGCGCAGCCACCCGCCCCCGCGTTCGTGGTCACGGCAGAAAGCGGCGCCATCGGCGCGGTTCCCGTGACCCTGCCTGCGAGGTTGTAGCGCAGCGCCACGTCAGAGCTCGCTCCCCCGAGGAGCAGGACGGCCGAAAGCACCGCGAACGCCCCGACCGCCGTCCACGCACCGGCGGAGGAAGACGCTCGTAGCCGCGCGCGCGTTCTCCGAACTCGAGGGAGGGACATCCGGGGCCTCGACGCCCGCTACTCCCACGGCGTTCCTGATGAAGGGCTCGCTCCACGGGCAACGCTCAGGAGCCTTCCGGACCCCGCCCCTCATCGGCTCGGAACCGGGTCGGTTCGGGAAACGTCGCCCTCGCTCCCATAAAACCCAGCCTTTATCTATGGAGGTCCGCGAAAACGCTGTAGAAGTCCCGGGAGGGACCGAACAAGTGACAGAGGAATCAAACCGGACCCCGAACCTCGCCACCCGATCAGCGAAGAAGCCCGTCCGCTGGCTCTCCATCGTCGTAACGCTAGGGATCGTTCTCGTGAGCGGGAGCGTTCTCGCTGATGTCGTGCTGGCCTACACCGCGAACAACGGCGTCGGCACGAACGCCGCTGACCCGTTCGTCTTCCAGCAGGGAGCGAACTACGCGACGGCGAACAGCTTGGGAATCATCACGAGCGCCTTCACCGGCGGCGGCTCGAGCGGCGCCCAGGTCACCACCACCGTCAGCGGTGTCGCCTCGGTTGGCGTCACGGCGCTCGACTCCGTCGAGTTCGCGACGGCCATCAAGCTACCGGCGGCGGCGGTCATCGGCAACGTCTACGTGATCACCCCGACGGCGTTTGCTCCGGCGAACGTCGTCTGCGCCTACGCGTTCATCTCCACGGCGTCCCCTTCGGCCGGAAACGTCGCGGTCGCGGGTGCCCCGGCCGGCTGCCAGGCGACGACTCCGGCGCTCGGTGCCCTCTCGGCGGGCTGCGCGGCGGGGAGCGCCGCGGTCGCCACCGTGAACCTTCTGACGGGCGCGGTCATCGGAACGATCGCCGGTGCCTGCACGGTCGCCTCTGCGACCGTCGCGGCGACGGTTACCCTCTACATCAGCTTCGGGATCACCGTCAACGGTGTCGTCGTGGCGACGTCGCTCAATACGTTCACCGTGCCGGTCACGATGCCCTAACCGGCGCGGGGTCGACGATCGAGCCAACCCATTCCGCCAACCTGTTCCACTCCGGGGGGAGAAGGCGACGACCGAAAGAGCGGCGACCGCGGGAGCGGCCGGGGCCAACGGAAGCGGCCCGGGTCGCCGACTCCTTCGATGACCTCCTCCCCCGACCGGCCCGGATTCCCGGGGCTCTTTGCTCCGACCTCGCTCAGGCGACCTCGGGGCCTAGGGCGGTACCTTGGATGGGCGATCACTCTGCTCGCACTCTCCACGCTGGTGATCGCCTCCTGGTCCGCGGGAAGGGTCATCCTGACGTACACCGCCAACTCCCGGGTCGCCTCGACGGGCAGCCCGTTCCACTTCGTCGACGGGGGGGACTACGCGGCGCTCCACACACAGGGGTACGCGACGCTCACCTACGGTTCGCCCCAGCAGCTCTCGGCGACGTTTGCGACAGAGGCGTTCGACGGCGCCAGCGGCTCCTACCTATTGGACGTGGTCGAGCTCCAGTCGCTCGTCACCTCGGGGGCCACCTGGCACATCGCCCTCCGGGTCCTCACGCCGCTCGCCGGGACCGGGATCAACGCGGCGTACGTCTCCTACTGCACGGCCCGACCGACCACCGTCCCCGACACCGGCGCTTCGCTGGCGAGCGGGACGGACGTGAACGGCAACCCATGGGCGCTGTTCGCCCCGACCTGCGCAGGGCCGGCGATACAGGTCTCCCTCTCCCTATTGGCCGTCGCCCAAGGCGCCTTCGTCAACGTGGTCGGCGTGACCAACGGCGTCAGCGTCGCCTTCCTCTCGTTCCTTTTCGCCGTCACGAACACGGGAGCCTCCACGACGACTTCGGCGAGCCTGGCCGTCTTTGCCACGACCCCGTGAGGGCCCGACCGCCCGCCGAACCGCGGGATTATGAGCCGGGCTCGGGCTAACGTAGGGACGGGGAGCGGATGTCGATGCCGGACCCGGTCAAGCCGTTCCGAGACCGGGCCTTCCTCGCGCTCCTTCTGTTGGTCGGAGCTGCAGCACTGGGAAGCGGGCTCGTGGTGCTCGTCGGGCAAGGCCAGCTGACCCCGACCGCGGTATTCGATTCCGTCCTGGGGTTGACCGTGCTCGTCGTCTCCTGGGTCTTCTTGGGGCCGTACGTGATCCCGCGCGCCTTCGGCGATCCATCGCCCGGGGAGGAGGAGACCGACCGCCCGTACCTACCTCTCCCCATCGCCGCCCCGCCCCCTCCGCCCCGGGCCCGACCGAGACCGAGCGCCCGCCCGTCGCCGGTCGCCGCCCGACCGGACCCGTTCGAAGAGCCGAACTGGCAGGAGCCGAGCCGTCCTTACGCCCCGTCGAACCCGGCGCGATATCCCCGCCCTGGCGGAGTCGCCGCCTGGGTGACGGCCCCGTGGGACGACCAGGAATCCACATCGGATGACCTGCCGACGCAGCCCTCCTCGCCGCTCCAGGTTCCCCCGGCCCCCGTCAGCACACCCCCGGCCTGGGCCGGCGTGGTGCTGCCGAGGGCTCCTCAGGCGACCCTCAGCCCCCCCGAGGAACCATCGCTGGACGCCGACCCGTCGGTCCTCCACGAGCTCGACGAGATCTGGAGTTCGACACGCCATACGGGGGCCGATGGCGAGGCCGGACCGATCCCATCGGTGGACGAGCCCCTTTTCCCGGACGACCCGGGAGGTGGCCTAAGCGTGGGCCGAAGCGCCCGGTTCTCCCGGGTCACCGCCAAGCCCCCGGAGAGCCCGGCGACCGGCGAACCGTCGGATTAGCTCCGATCGCTTACAGGCTGCCGTAGGCGTAGTGGAAGATCTCCGCCATCCGGACGGTTGCGAGCAGGAAGACCAGGAAGAGTGGCACCACCGAAGCGCCGAGGGCCCGCAGCCCGAAGGTCGGTCGGCCCATCCTCGCCCGGTGCTCGACCGCGGAGAACAAGAGGGTGAGGCCGAGCGCGAGCGGGGTGAGGCTCCTGGCCCAAAGGCCGACCGGTCCCGGGACCGTGAACCCGACGAGAAGGCCCAAGAGGGTCCCGAAGACGGCGATGAATCCAAACAGTTCCCGGTGCTTGGGCAGGTCCTGCACGAAGTAGCCGGCGATGAGCGCGCAGGCTCCGGTGTTCGCCACCCCGAGCAGGGCGAGCAGGATCTGCGGCGTGGCGCGGCTTCCGATGGCGAACGGGAGGACGAAGGCGATCATCACCTGGGGGAAGAAGAGGCAGAGGATCGCGACCGTCCCGGTGGAGAGGAAGAGGACGATCGGCAGCGTCGGAAGCTCGTTCACGGTGCACGTTTGGCGGCACAACCCATCGCGTACCAGAGCCGATTCGAACCGGCAGCCCACGCAACGCTCCCGGGAACGCGGGAGCCCGCTCACGTCCGAGGCGTTGCGAAGCAGGAGCGCGAGCACGGCACTCCCGGTGAGGGCGATGAAGAACGGAAGGGCGACGGAGCCCAGGTTCCCCCACTCGACGACGAGCCCCACGAGGAGGAATCGCCCTCAGCTCAACGATAAACTGTCCCCTCGAGCGGACGCGGCGGTGTCGCGCGCCGGGCGCGCCGGCTCCTCGGCCGAAGCCCGCGTCAGCTTTATAGAGGGGTCGCGGGTCCCCCGCCCCGCGTCGCATGAGCCAGTCGGTTTATCGCCATATCTCCACTTCCTTCCGGCAGACCCAGGGGGACGAGGGTGCCGCCCTCCGCCACGAGCGGCTCCTGACCTGGCGACGCGACCATACCGTCACCCGGCTGGCCCACCCGACGCGCCTCGACCGGGCCCGGGCGATCGGATGGCGGGCGAAGGGCGGCTACATCCTCGTCCGGGTTAGGGTCCGCCGCGGGGGCCAGCGCAAGCGGGCGATCATCGCCGGGCGACGACCCAAGAGAAAGGGTATCCTTAGGATGACGCTCGCCAAGAGCGTCCAGCGGATCGCCGAAGAGCGCGCCCAGAAGCACTACCCGAACCTCGAGGTGCTCAACTCCTACTGGGTCGGAGAGGACGGGAAGGAGAAGTTCTACGAGGTCATCTTGGTCGACCCGGCCCACCCGGAAATCCTCTCGGACCCGAAGATCAACTGGATCGCGAGCCCGGCCCAGAAGGGACGGGTCTACCGCGGATTGACCCGCTCCGGCAAGGAAGGCCGGGGACTCCGGTGGAAGGGCAAGGGCACCGAGCGGATGCGCCCGTCGCGCGCCCGCAACCGACGCGATATCCGTCGGACGCAGGTCAAGGTCATCCCCTAGAACGGCTCGGCGCCTTCGCGCCCCGGGAGTAGGTCGTCTAGCGTCCCGCCGTACCGCTCGGCGTTGCGTCTCGCCCAGCCCGCGAGCCCTTCGACGTGAACGACCTCTCCCCGCAGAACTCTTGCGAACTTCCGCCGGGAGTCGAGGTCGAGCTCGAGGCGGACGCCCCCCAGGAACTCCTTCAATCGCTGGGCCAGGCGACCGCCCTCGGTGTCCCAGTCGGTCATCACGATGACCCGTCGCCCCCGTCGGGCGACCTCTTCCGCGACCTCGGAGATCGTGTTGCCGTGATGCACGAGCATGATCGTGCCCCGGACCCCGAGGCGGCGAAGCGACCGGACGTCCCGCTCTCCTTCGACCAGGATGACCGTCGTC
>JAKIWY010000143.1 GCA_022749835.1 Thermoplasmata archaeon
GCCGCGGGGGCCGGGGCCTCATCCAGATGGAGACGAAGCAGGAGGACTACGTCATCCGGACCTTCGTGACCCGGACGCACGACGACGTCCTCTTCTTCACGACGTTGGGAAGGGTCTACCGGCTCAAGGCGTACGAGCTCCCCGAGGGGAGCCGGCATTCGAAGGGCAAGGCGGTGATCAACCTGCTGCCGAAGCTCAAGGACGGCGAGCGCGTCCAGACGCTGCTCCCGCTCAAGGACCTCGAGAGCCAGGGCTCGCTGTTCTTCGCGACGAAGAAGGGGTTCGTCAAACGCACCGAGCTTTCCCAGTTCCAGAACATCCGGACCTCCGGGATCCAGGCGATACTCCTCGAGGAGCACGACGAGCTCATCGGGGTCCAGCTGATCACCGACGAGACGACCGAGATCACGCTCGCCACCTACGCCGGCCAACTCGTGCGCTTCCCGCTCGCCGAGGTCCGCCCGATGGGCCGCGCCACCTACGGGGTGATCGGGGCCCGGCTGGGTGACGAGAAGGACGACCGGGTGGTCGCCATGGCACCCGTCAGCAAGGAGTATCCCTGCCTCCTGACGCTCACCTCGACCGGCTACGGCAAGCGGAGCCCGACCGACGACTACCGGAAGACCCGGCGCGGCGCGCACGGGGTCCGCACGATCAAGACCGGCGGCAGGAACGGCTCGGTGGTCGCGGTCCTGCCCACGCGCGACGACGACGAGATCCTCGTCACCACCCAGGGGGGCATCACGATCCGCATGGAGGTCAAGAGCATCCGCTCGCAGATGCGCAACACCCTGGGCGTCCGGGTGATCCGTCTCGACGAAGGCGACGAGGTCCGGACCGCCGTCGTGCTCGCCTCCTCCCTCGAGGGCCACGATGTCTTGGTCGAGCCGTCGGCGGGCCCGCCGCCTCCCGACGAGCCTCCGGAGGGGTCCGCCGAGGAAGAGCCCGAGGACGAGACGGAGGACGATGCGGCACCGCCGGCCGAGGAAGGGTAAGCGGGTACTGCGCTGCCCGCAGTGCAATTCCGACCATCTCGTCTACGAAGGCGCCCTCATCATGGGCCAGGTCTACCATTGCCTCGACTGCGACTACATCGGATCGTTCGTCATCGAGACCGACGAAGCCGAGCCGGCACCGCCGTTGAAGACGGAGTGACCCGGAGCCACCCAACTTATCGGATTCGGGCGGGTTTCATTCCCTGGCCTCGCCCGGGGCCTCGGAGCGCTCGGCCCCTACCGGGTCCGGGGCTTTCGAGGCGAGGGGAGCGCTCTCCGCACGTCGATCCACGTCATCTCCGGCGGCCGGCGGTCCTCCTGCCAGAGGGCCCCGATGATCTCTCCCAGGTGGTGGGCCTCCTCGATCGTCGTCTGAAGGCACGCGTCCCGGACCGTGTAGCGTCCGGGCATCCAGAACACCTTCACGCGGCGCTCGAGGTCGCGGGGGGTGAGGCCTTTCATCGTCTCGCCCACTCCGGCCCAGACTCGCTTGGAGTAGTCGTCGAACCCCTTCCAGTCGGTAGGATGGCGCCCGGTCTGCTCGAAGAGCGCCCCGAGCTCCTTCTCCGAGGAGCGGCCGCGGACGATGTAGACGAGCCAGACCTCCTTGACGTTCAGGATGTGGACGAGGGTGTCGAAGAGCGACTCGTGGCCGATCCCGCGGCGGCGCGTGGCGCCCTTCTTCGGGAGGCGGCGGGCACGGCGGACGAATCGGTCGAATACGGCCCGATCGTACTCGGCGATGGCGAGCAGATCGGCCGGCGAACAGTGCATGCGGCCCGCCATGCCGAGGCGCAGGCGGCCCGGCTCTTAGCGGTATTCCGCTCGCGTCCTAGGCTCTTGCTTGCGTGGGGAGGCGATGCTCGGGGCTTTGGGAGAGGCAGGATGTGGCGACCTCGACATGCCGATGCCCGCGCGTATCGGGGAGCCTACTCCATCGCCCGGATCGCCTCGGCCGGTGGGAGCCGGGAGGCCTTGAGCGAAGGGCTGATCACGGCGAGGGTCGCCAGGAGCCCCGTGACGAGCATGACGATGCCGAGGTTCTCCCACGGGATGTAGAGCTTCGTGACGTCCGCCGCGCTCGCCCCGGGGCTGATGACGAGATTGTAGACGAGGAGGAGCCCGGTGGCACCCCCGATGAGCCCTCCCATGAACGTGACGAAGGTGTACTCGATCAGGAACATCTTGAGGATCATCCCCCGGGTGAGCCCGGTCGCCCGGAGCATCCCCGTCTCCCGACGTCGTTCGACGACCGCGCGGTTGGCGACGATCCCCAGGGCGGCGATGCCGACCGCCAGGCCGAGCCCGATGAACACCTCGAGGAGGCCGATCTGGCCCGAGATGATCGCGATCGTCGTCGCGAGGATCGCGGTGAACTCGACGAGGACGAGACCGAACGTATAGAACGCCGCCTTCGTCTTCTGGGAGGCGAACGTCGAGGAGATTCCGGCGGGGATCTTCAGTAGGTAGCCGAGCGTGGAGTTGTACCCCATCGATGTCGCGGTCGTCGGATTGAGCCAGATCCCACCGAGGACCAGCGTCTTGAGGACCCCGATGACGGTGACGCTCGTCGAGGAGCCGGTCCCCGGGTTCACGACCTTCACGACGGTCCCCACCGTCAGGAGGGGATGTCCCGAGGTCGAAAAACCGCCGCCCACGTAGGAGTCGTCGACGATCGCCGCGCTCGCGTTGGTCGAGAGCATGCCCATCGTCGCCGAGGCCGACCGTCCGTCCAGGGTCGATTGGAACGAGAAGGCGTTGGTGGCGTAGAAGTTCGCGGAGGCGGGACCGCCGGTGGGGGCGGAGTAGACCTCGTCCCGGAAGAACTTCGCCGGATACCCTGGGATCGTGAGGTGGCCGATACCGAGCACGAGGGGGACCACCTCCGAGTAGAGCGGCGATAACGTCGAGTTCGCCGCGATCGTCCCCGGAAGGTCGGGGATCGGCTGCGTCGAATAGCCGAAGAAGGTGTAGCCCCCGGACTGGTCGCCGATCGAGTCGTTGAGGTTCCCGGTCAGGGTCGCGCTGTAGGTGGCGAGCACGACGATGACGAACAGGACGAGCGCGAAGATCGTCGTGGTGATCGCGGTCCGGGCGGCCCGGCGGCTCGGGTAGGCGAGGCCCATCCTCGCCACGGGGGCCGTCGCCACCCGGCCCGAGACTCCGCGCTCGATGCCGTTGGCGAGGGACGCCGCGTTGAAGGCGAACGCCAGGATCGCCCCGCCGATGAGCTCGATCCCGTCCACGAAGATGACGAAGATGCCGCCGGAGTGTCCGGTACCGAGGAGCACGCTGTGGAGCGCCTCGGAACCCGCGAACCCCATCAGGGCGAGCCCCGCGACCGTGAAGACGGGGCGATTGCGGAAGAAGCGCGAGGCAACGAGCGCCCCGCCGATGATCAGGAGCCCCCCGCCGATCATCGGGTCGGAGATGTCGCCGGTCCCTCGGTAGGTCGTGGCGAACAGGATGAGGCCGATGAGGAGCGCGGCCGCGCCCAGATACGCGAGGTAGGTGTAGGTGCGGATCGGGGGAGGCGGCTCGGGGACTCCCCGGATCGCGCGGACGATGTTGAGACGGCTCACCCGAACGCTCGCGACGATCACGGTCCCCAGCGTCAGGAGGAATCCGGCGAGGTAGCTCACCAGGAGGCTCGAGTTGGCGACCGTGAAGGAGGTGAGCACGGCGGCGGTACCGGGCTCGGAAGCCCCGACCAGCTGCACGTAGGCGAAGAGCAGGATGTACCCGGTCGCGACCCCTACGAAGACTCCGGCCAGCGCGCTCCCGGCGGAGTAGACGAGTCCTTCGAAGTAGTACGAAAGAACGATGTCGCGCCGCTTGAGGCCGATGGCGCGCAGCATCCCCATCTCGCCCTTGCGCTCCTCGGCGATCATCGTGAAGATCCCGATGATCAGCATCGCCCCGGCGACCATCGAGAAGAGACCGAAGACCAGGAATATCGTCACGAGGCCGTTGCCGGCGGCGATGGCGTCGTTGAGCTGAGCCTGGAAGACCGGATGGGCCCCGAGTCGGGAGGCGCCGGGGATCCCCGCGAGCGTCTCGTTGAGCTGCGCGCTCACCGACGACGAAAGGCCGACCCCGTGGTCCTGGGAGCCCGAGTTGGTCACCGCGGCGAAATTCACGAGCCCGCTGGCGTTCTCGATCCGCTGGGCGGTAGCCAGGTCGGTGAAGACCGTCCCGCCCGTGAGCCCCCCCGTGAGGAACGCTCCCCTAAGGTCGTCCTTGACGACCGCCTGCACGCTCGCGAGGACCGGCAGAGCTCCGTAAACGAGGAGGGAGTCGCCGGCCGAGGCGTTGAGGGCGTTCGCCGCCAGCACGTCGAGGAAGACCTTCCCGGGGTCCGGCCCTGCCAAAATGCTCCCGTCGGTCGTCGTGAACGAGCCGAGCGCGTGGCTCGGTCCGACGTCCGCCCCGACGAGGTGCAGGTTGGTCTGGGGGATCCCGGTAGCCCGGTCGAAGACCTGTACCGTATCGACGACCTCGGGCGTTATCCCGGCGATCTGGGGGTTCGACGCCGAGGCGTTCGCCACCTGGCTCACGATCGACGCCGGGTAGTACTGGTAGGTTCCGGTGGGGCTCAGGCTGAAGATCCCCTCATCAGTGTAGCCCCACGCGAGCTTCGTGTAGTGCAGGTTGACGGCGCTGACCGTGTCGCCGACGCTCAGGCTCCCCGAGATGATCGCGGTACCGACCAGGAGCCCGAGGACGACGAGCAACGACCGGGTCCGGGCCCGCCGGATGTTGCGGATCGCGATACGGAACGGGAGTCGGAAACGGGCGACGAGCGCTGCCGAAACGAGC
>JAKIWY010000144.1 GCA_022749835.1 Thermoplasmata archaeon
CGATGGTTCCGTCGTCGGTCCTCCACACCGTCGAGCGAGGGGGTCCCGGGCGCGATGGCCGTCGTTCGACGGCTCCTGGAGGGGGGCGGGGAGCTCGACCGGGAGACCCTCTTCTACCTGGCGGAGGAGGAAGGCATCGCACCGGAGACGGCGTCGGTCGCCCTCGCGCGCTGGTTGCGCGCCGGTCGCGTAGGGAAGGAAGGTGCGGAGGACGGGGCCGAAATCCTGCGGTGGCGCGAGCGTTCCACTCCCGAGCGCTCTCGACCCGGCCCCGACCCGGAGGAGCCATGAACCCGACCCATGGCGCCGCCCGAGGGTCCGCCGCCTGGGTGGCGTTGGGACTCCTGCTCATCACCCTCCCTGTTCAGGGCCTAATGGTTCACTCATCGGGCAGCCTCGCGCTCCCGGCCGCGCCCCTTCGTAGCGACCAGATCAACTTCGCGACGAACGGGACTGCTTTGGCGAATTTCTCGGGTGCCCTCCAGCGTCTGGTGGCCGTTGTGGGGGCCTCCGGCGGCGCCGTACTGGCCCTCGTCTGGGCGCGCGTCGCCCTGAGCTGGTTCTCGAACGACGTCACGAAGAAGGTACAGGCGAAGGACCGCGCGAGGGACGCCATCGTCGGGAGTCTCATCTTCGCTGCGGCGCTCACCGGCCTCGCGTGGGGACTCGCGCACTGGGTCCTGACCGGTGCGTGAGCATGCCTTTTCGAGGGCGTGATGAGTGCCTCCACGGTCGCCCAGGCGATCCTCTTCGCCCTCTTCGGCGCGCTCACGGCCGTCCTGAACGCGGTGGTCGGCCCGACGTACGACGGACTGGTCGTCCCCGAGCTCCAACCCTCGGCGCTGTTCCCCCCGCTTCCCCCGGACCCCGGCTCGACCACTTTCGTGAGCCGTGCAGCCGAGTTCAGCGCCTACCTGCTCACGAACCTGGTGGACCCGGCAATCGCCCTCCTCGCCCTGGGAGTCGGCCTACTCTACCTTCTGCGTTCCGTGCTCCCGTCGGCGAAGTTGCGACCGGAGGGGCTCGTCACCCGGCTCGTCGTCTCGGTGATCCTCGCGAACTTCTCGGTCCCGATCGCCGGCGCGGTCCTCGGGCTCGCCGGCGCCGCCTACCCGGTGGTCGCGGATTTCGATGGCGGGGCGTGGGAAAGCTGGGGGAACATCGTGCCTCCCGGGGCGCTCACCTTCTCCTGGGACAACGGGGCGCTCGCGTTCGTGGTCGCCTTCTCCTTGTTCTCGCTCGTTCTCCTGCTGGCGATCGCCATCGCGCTGCGGGACGCGCTGCTCGGCGTACTGATCGTCCTCCTGCCAGTGCTCACGTTGCTCTGGCCCATCCCGTCGCTGGCTCCACTGGCCAAGCGCGCCTGGAAGCTGTTCGCCGAAGCCGCGTTCCTTCCGCTGGTGACCGTCATTCCGCTCGAGCTCGCCGTCGGCACGCCGAGCATCCTGCTCGTGTTGGGGTACCTCACGGTCGCGCTGGCGGCCCCCTACTTCCTCTCCCTCGCCGGCGGACAGCTCTCCGGGGCCGGCTTCCCTTCCGCGGGTGGGGCGGTCCTGGGGGCGACCCAACGGGGGCTGGTGGCGGGCTCGGGCGCCGTACAGGGACTTGCCCGGCCCGCCACGATGGGCAAAGCCGGCGCCGGGGCGGTCGGATCGATCGCGGGCACCGTGCGTTCATTCGGCGGCGCGGCGCTCCCCGCCACGCTGCCGTTGATGACCGCCGACCTCCTCGGTCGCGGCGGCCTGCAGCTTCTCCGCCACCTGCCGAGGTCGTCGGGCGGACTCCTCCCGCAGCGCGAGCGGTTCCCTCCGGTGCTCAAGGGGCTGAGGTGAGCGGTGGCCGACGGCTCAACGGCATCACTCTTGATCGCCATCCCCCAGCCGGTCGAGCGTCGGATGCGGTTGGGCCCGTTCCCGTCGGCGCGAGATGCGCTCAAGTTCGTCGGGTACGCGACCGCGGGGGCGGTGTTCGTCCCGTTCTGGGGCGGCCTCGTCTGGCTGCCGTTCCTTGCGGCCGGCTTCGCCGTTTCGGTCCACCGCCCCCAGGGGAGCGCGGTCGACGAGCGGCTCCTCGCCTACTGCCGGTGGAGAATGCGCGTCGCGAACCCTGACCACGGGCCCGGCCCATTACGGTCGCCACCGGTCAGCCCGGGGAGCACGCTGAGGCTCCGCGGGGGTCGCTCCGTGGCGATCTTGGAAGCCGGGGGGACCCCGGTCGCCTATCTACCCCCCGAGGACGCGCGCAGATTGTTCGAGCGCTACCGGGACCTCTTGCGAGGTGTCGAAGGAGCGTACATCGTGGCGAGCGTCGGCCCGCTGTCGGCGAGATCGTTCCTCCCAACCGGAGATGGGGCGCCGGGTGTGGACCGAGAGGCACGCGCGGGGTACGCCGAGCTCGTCACCCGGCTCTGCCAGAAGAGGCATCGTCGTGTCGTGTGGATCACGCTCTGGGGGGCTGAGGATTCCCCGGCAGCGTTGCGAAATCTGACCGAGCGGGCGAACTTCCTTGCCCGGGAACTCGGGGGGCTCGGCATCGCCCTGGAGCGGCTCTCGGGGTCCGAGCTTCGGCGCGTCGCCTCCCGCCTCGGCTGGGGTCGGGGGTGGCTCGCGTGACCGCCGGTTCCCCTGCTTCCGTGGCCGAGCAGTTCGACCCGCTGACGGTCTGCGCGGCGTTCGCCGGCCTCTGCGGCGCCGCCTCGGTAGTCTTTCCGTTCTTTTCCGGGGTCACCTTGACGCTGGTCGCCCTCGGCCTCGCCGTTTGGGTCGGCCGCGAGGTGGCCAGCCCGTCCCCGCTCTCCATCGGACCGAGGACGACCCTTCGCTCCCTGGTCGCCCTCTCGGTTCTGGGCGGGTTCGTCGTCTACCTCGCCCCACTCGGGGCGGCGGGGCCCCTGCGAGGACTCCTCCTCGGGCTGTCGATCGCCCCGGCGGGTTGGGTTGGACGCGGCCGTCGGGCGTTCGGAGAACCGGGAGGCCCATGAACCCTAGGGTCGGTGCCACCGACTCCCCTCGGGAGGGGAGGACGACCGTGTGTCGAAGTGGGCTTCACGACGCGCCGCTCTTGGTTCCCGGACTTCCCCCCGAGCTCCCGTTCGGATTCCTCGGGCGTGCGCTTCCCACCTCGGGCTTCCTCGAGATGCGACTTCAGCTCCACCGGGTGCCGGGAGACCGGGCCCTCGAGCTTCTCGGTCGTGCCGGGGCGGTCGCCATGGCCGAGATGGAAGGACGCTCGGACGCTCCGGGAGCCCGGCCGTCGCAGTTCGCTTTGGAGCTTGAGAGCTCGCAGGAGCTCGCCCGTCGCGTCGCGGGTCGTGAGCAGGAGCTCTACCGCGTCGGGATCAGCTTCCACGGGAGGGGGACAGCGGGAGGCCGTGCCGAGAAGCTGCGTCGTGAGCTCGCCCATCGCCTCGAGCTCCTCGGCTTTCGGACCCGCATGCCGACGTACGAGGCGAAGGCCTCGGTCGATGCGCCGGACCTCGCCGGTACGGAGCGTCGGCCGGTCGGCTATTGGCATACGCTCCACACCGACGGCGTCGCCGCGTTCTTCCCGTTCGTCGACGAGACCGTGGCCGAGGCCGGGGGCGTCCTGTTGGGACTCCTCCTCGATGACGCGAGCCCCGTCCTCCTCGACCGATGGTCCCATTCGAGCCATTCGTGGGGGCTCTTCGGCTCGACGGGCTCCGGCAAGACGTTCGCGGCGACGCTCTGGACGATGCGGACCCTCTGGCAGCGACCCGAGACCGAGGTCATGATCGTCGACCCGCTCGGCGAGTTCGCGGGGTGGGCCCGCGGGCTCGGGGGCACGGCACTCGAACTGGCGGGCGGCTCGGCCGGCCGGCTCAATCCGCTCGACCCGGTGACGACCGGCGGGGACCGTCAGGAGAAGGCGGGCCGGGTGGGGACCCAGCTGCGCGCCCTCTTTCCGAGCCTGCTCGACGAGGAGGCGGCGGTCCTGGACGCGTGCGTCAACCGTCTCTTCGACAACGAACACGAACTTCCGACGTTCTCGAGCCTCCTCGAGGAGGTCGAGCGGAGCAAGGGGCGCGCCGGGCGGCTTCCGGAGCTCCTCGAGGTGTTCCGCTCCGGCTCGCTGCGCCACCTGGACGGGCCGACGAACGTCGTCTGGGGAGCCTCGCCGCTGGTCATCAGCCTCAAGGGATTGCCCGAGGCCCATCTTCCGTTCCATCTCACGTACGTGCTCGACGCACTCTACGGAAGGTTGCGATCCGGCGACCACCCGAAGCTTCTCGTCATCGACGAGGCGCACCTCCTCGCCCGCCACGCGCCCACCGCCGAGTTCCTCGACCGCATCGTCCGCCATGTCCGCCACTTCGGGGCCGGGGTGCTCCTCTTGAGCCAGAACCCGGACGACTTCCTGTCGACCGAGAGCGGACGCTCGCTGCTTCGGAACCTTCGCGCGACGGTCCTCCTGCGCCTTTCCGAGGTCTCGGAGGCGACCCGGTCGTTCTTCGCGCTCACGTCGGCGGAATCCGAATGGCTCCCGAGGGCGAGGCTGCCGAAGGAGGCCGGCTACTCCGAGGCCCTCCTAAGGCTCGGCCCGTCGCACCTGCCGATCGCCGTCATCGCCTCGACCCCGGAGTACGACCTTCTGCGCGGCCTGCTCTTGACGCCGGAGGCGGCGGGAGACCAGGTTTCTTGAGTGCGGTTAGAGCGGCACGTTTATGCCCGGCGGCGCGGGCAGGGACTCGATGGGCAGCGAGGAGGCTGGCCTCGACGGCCCGGCTCGGCGTCGGCAGAGCTGGAACCTCCGGTCGATCGTCGAGGAGGTCGCGGGGGTCC
>JAKIWY010000145.1 GCA_022749835.1 Thermoplasmata archaeon
CGACGACGAGCAGGAGCAGGGTGGGGAACGTCAGGCGCCCCGACAGGGCGAGGGTGCCGAGGGCGATGGCGGCCCCGCCCTGCAACGGATAGCCGATCAGAAAGACGGTACGAAGGTTCCGCACCCGGTCGATCGTCGGGGCCGCGATGAACGAGAGCGCGTAGAGTCCGACCTCGACGGAAAGAACGACCCCGGTGAGGAACAGGCTCCCGGTGAGTTGGAGCGCCAGCCATACGACGGCGATCGAGAAGACCGCGTAACCCGCCTCCCCGGCGGAATGCGAGAGGAAGAACCACCTAAAGCTGCGGCCCTGGAGCAGCTCGCGATAGGGTAGGGCCCGGCGCGACACGCCGACGCGAGGCGCCCGAGAGGAAAACCAAGGCTACTTCGGGCGGAGGAGGAGCGCGAGCATCCCCACGTCGGTGACCCCCGAGCGCATGCCGAGGCTACGGGCCGCGCCGGTCGGGCTGCCCGGGCCGGCGATGGCGCCCGCCGGCGCGTCGCCCTTCCCGGCGCCGCACGTCCTGAGGAGCGCGACGCTCGCGTCCCGGTGCCGTAGCCCGTTCGTCGCCTCGGTGAGGAACGACCGCATGGCGTCGCGCTCGTCGTCCCCCTCGAGCACCTCGAGCGTCGTCGCGGCAAAGCCGACCATCCCCTTTCTGTCGGAGGGGATCGTCCCTTCGGCGCTCGCCACTTCGTCGAATCGGTCGAGCAGCCGTCGGGCCGCATCCGCGGGGTTGCCGGAGAGGTGGAGTGCTAGGAGCCTCGGGAGCCAACGCTTCTCCTCGACAGCGTCCGCGGCGCCGCGCAGCGCGTCTGGCGGGCCCGCAACGACCACCGGACGATTCGGCCTCGCGGCGCCGGGCGTCTCGGCCCGCAGCGCCTCGCCCTCGAGCACGGCGCGACGCAGCGCCGGGGAAAGGGCGGACCATTGGCCGGTCCGCTCGAGGACCCCGCGTCCCGCCTGCCGCTCCGCCGCGGAAGGATAGCAGGTAGGTCCCCCGCCGATGAGATGACCGCCTTCCCCGCGCTCGACGACGAGCGTTACGGTATCCGCCGCGCGAGCGGCCGCGGCGAGCCGGCCGGCGACACACCCGGCCCCCGTCAGCCGGGCGAGCAGCGCGACCTCGGCGGAGGAGGCGCCCGCATGAAGGGTCTCGCGCAGAGGTCGCACCCACTCCCCCGAGTCCATCCCTCCGGGGGCGATCGCCAGGGCCGCGAGGGCGCCGGGGGAGAGCAGGACGAGGAAGAGGTCCCGCTCCCCCAGGCCTTCCGCCAGCTCGAGCGCTTCGTGGGCCGCCTTCGTCCCGGCGACCGACCCCGGCCAGCCCCTCGGCACGATGGCGCTCTTGAACGGAACTTCCTCGGGGAGAGGGTCCGGCCCGGCGACGAACCCCTGGGTCACCGCCTCCCCGAGCGCATGCGAAACCGCAAGGGCCTGGGAGACCGCGGCGTTGCCGACCGATAGGAAGGCGACCTCCTTGTACTGCCGACGGGAGACGAAGCGGTTGCCGATCCGCAGCACTTCCCCATCGACGCGAACCGCCGCACGGACCGACCGGTACGCGTCGGCCGCGGTGACAGCCCCTCGATAGGCGGCGGCCGCGATCGCGTCGGACCCCTCGAGCCGGACCGGCTTGCCCGCATCCTCAACGTCGGGGAACGGGGTGCTCGGGGATCGGTCGTACAACGGCGGCGCGAGCGGGGACGGCCCCGAAAACGCTTGCGCGCGACCGTTCAGCCGAGCTGGAGACGCTCGACCGTCGCGGGGGACGGCGCCCCGAGGAACCTTCCAGGGGCGAACATCGCCGGGTCGAGGTCGGTCCCCTCGCCCATGACGCTCTTTGCGACCCTCTGAGCGGCGGCCGGCGCGAGCATGAAGCCATGGCCGCCGAAGCCGTTGGCGTGGACGAACCCCGTAAGCCTCGGGTCCTCCCCGATCACGGGCAGCCCGTCCGGTGTATCGTCGTAGAAGCCGGACCACGCCCGAAGAACGCCGAGCGAACGCAGCCTCGGGACGAGCGTAGAGAGGGCCCGCGCCATCGACGTGAGGAAGTGCGGGGAGGTCGCCATCCCCGCGCCGATGCCCGGCGGATGGGGCACGGTGAGCCCGCCGACGATCTCCCCCCGCATCGTCTGGCTGAAGTAGAGCCCGTCGGAAAGCCGGACGACCATCGGGTCGAGGAACGGCTTGAGGGGCTCCGTGGCGAGGATCTCGTGGCGGCTCGGTTGGTTGACCACCGCCAGCCCCGCCCGGGCCGAGAACTCCTTGGACCAGCCGCCGGCGGCGTTGACGACCACCGAGGTCTTGACCGACCCATTGACGAACGATACGCCGGAGACCCGGCCCGCATCGCGGGCGACCGAGAGCACCTCGGTCCCGAGCAGAACCTCTCCGCCCAACGAGCGGATCGCCTCGTAGAGTCCCCAGATGGCGGGGAACGGGTAGAGCGTCCCATCACTGCGGAGGAATGAGGCGCCGTGCACACCGTCGAGCGCGAGCCCCGCGGCGTATCGGGGAACCTCGTTCGGTGCAAGGAGCCGGGAAGCGAGCCCCTCCTTCTGGACCACCGCGTGCACCGACCGAAGCTGGCCGACCTCCGCCGCGGAGGATGCGAGGAACAGGTACCCTCCCTGGCGGAACCAAACGTTGTAGCCGAAGTCGCTCCCGAATCGCCGGTACGCCGCGACCGATTCGCGGGCCAGTCGGACGGTCGCTTGGGTCTCCCATTGCTGGCGGACCCCGCCTCCGTTGCGGCCCGACGCGCCCGATGAAAGGAAGCCACGGTCGACGACGAGGACCGGACCGAAACCGCCCTTGAGGAGGTGGTAGGCGGTGTAGAGGCCGATCACGCCGGCGCCGACCACCACGACGCGGTACTCCGGCCGGGCGGGAGCGATCACGAGCCTCCGGGGGCGGCGCAGTCGCTGAGCGAGGCGAACGTAGAGAGTGCGGTCGGGAAGACCGGCGGCCGTTGGGTGATGTAGCCGATCGACTCCGGAGGCCGACCCTCCAAGATCGAGAGCAGCAAGAGCGCGTCCGGAAGACAGTACCGGCCCTGGCAGAGCCCTGTGCCCACTCCGGTATACCGCTTGACTACCTCGATCCCCCGATACCCGTCCCGCACGGCGTGACGGATCTCTTCGAGGAGAACATCCTCGCACGCGCAGGCGACGAGCTTTCCCGAGGCGAACTGGCCGGAGAGGAGCTCCCGGTAGTATCCCTCGAGCTCGTGGGGGCCGTCCGCCGGGACGCGCGCGGGCAAAGCGTCGAGCGACGCGGGCCGGCCGAGGCTTGCTTCCGCCGCAGAGCGTCCGCTCGCCTCGATGGCCTCGGTTCCCGTGAAACCCGCCAACTCCCCCGCGGCGAAGAGCCCCGGGACGCTGGTCGTCAGGTCGTGGTCGATGACCGGAAAGTAGGCGCCGCCCGCCCCTCGCCAGTGCATCCGGACCCCGGCCTGGAAGAGCAGCTGGGCGTTCGGGACGCGCCGGTGGGCGAGCAGGATGGCGTCGCAGCGCAGCTCGAAGCGCTCCTTCGCGCCGCGGTGGGCGACGTGGGCCGAGCGGACCCGCCGCCGTCCCTGGACGCCGCGAAGGAGAGAGCGGGGATACAGCGGGACGCCGAGTGCCGAGGCGCGCTCCACCACGACCGGATCGATGGCCCCCGGGGCGACGACCGCTTCCACGAACGTGCCGAACCTCTCGAGCAGCAGGGCGGCGCGTTCCCCCCCGCCGACGATGAGAGCCCGCGCGAACGGAGGCGCATCGCCCGGAACGGCGAGGGAAAGCGCGCCTTCGGCCGTCATAACGCCGGGCCGGTCACTACCGGGGAAAAGGAGACCGGCGTCGAAGCCGCCGGTCGCTACGATCACCCGCCGCGCGCGGATCGAGGCGGCTCGAACGCCGTCGATGCTGGCGAGAAGCTGGAACGGGGTCTCGGCCGCCGGGTCGGGGAGGGGAAGGAAGATCGCCCTCGTCCTCGGGAGGGCGGTGACGCCGGGCGGGCTGTCGGGGAGGGGTCCGGCGTCGATCCATAACGTCTCGGCCCGGTTCTCGCTGAGTCGCCCGGCGGCCGCGCGACCGGCGGGGCCTCCCCCGATCACGAGGACCGCGGTGCTTCGAACGACCGGCGCCCCCACCGGGGTCGTCGGTACGGTGTCGGCGGCACGCCCGTAGCCCGCGAGGCGTCGGATGATACGGTGATAGACCGGGGCCGCCGAACGGGGGCGGCGGAACCCATGCAGGGTATCGATGCCCCGCCAGAACAGCAGGTCGAGGACGCCCAGCAGGTCGTTGGTCGGGGACGGCCACGCGTTCTCCGTCTCGATTCGGTCGCCGGGGAGCGGTCGGTACGTACACGCCCGGACGTTCGGTTGCCCGTTCACCCGAACTAGGCATTGCGTGCAGGCGCCGACCCCACAGAACGGGGCACGGGGCCGATGATAGCGGATCGAGCGCTGGAGGATCGGGAGCCCACGACGGGAAAGCGCGGAAACGAGCGACTCTCCCGGTCGCACCGTGACCGGGGCTCCACGGAACCGCGGGGCGCCGGACGACGGGGGTTCCATCTCGCGGCCACCGGACCACTGCGCAGTATTGACCATTCCTCGACCGGTACGCTCTGACGGAAGGTGCTGTGGACGGGGGAGCCTCAGAGCGAGGGTCCGGCCTCGAACTCTACCGGGCCTGTCGGACCGCCTAGCTGGATCGTGAATCGCCCCACCGCCACCCCGAACTTTCCGGCGCCCTCTGCGGTCCATCCCCGGGCG
>JAKIWY010000146.1 GCA_022749835.1 Thermoplasmata archaeon
GGAACGAGGTCCGATCCGGCCGCTCGACCCTCGAGCGCTTCTACTCGACCCTGTCCCTCATCCCGGACGAGCGTACCTACCGCCTCCGAGACATCGCGACGCGCAAGCCGATCGGCGTGCTGGACGAGCGGTTCGTCGTAACCCGCGTCCTGGCCGAGCCCGATCACCTGTTCCTGCTCCACGGCCGGACCTGGAAGGTGGTCGAGTTCCGGGAGGGGGAGCTGCTGGTGGAGGGCGTCCGGGAGATCATCCGTTCGACGGGGAGCCTCGACTATTCGGAGGAGCGGATCCGCTCGCTCTCGGGCCGGGCGTACCGGCGGGTCGACCGCAGCCGGAACCTTCGGGCGGAGGGAAGGGCGCTTCTCCGGGAGATCGGCCGAAAGCTGGTCGACCGGACGACGTGACCGGGACGGGACGTCCCTAGCCGCTCGAGCCGCCACCGGTCGTCGATACGCCCGCCGCCTGGAGCGCGTCGGAGAGTTCCTTCTGCATGGTCGTGTACCGCTCCTTGAGGTGGTTCTCCTGGCGCTCAAGGGCCTTGACGCGTACCTCGAGCGTCTCCTTGTCCTCGGTCAAGATATCCTCGACCTCCTTGCGGCTCTTCGCCTTCACGAGGAGTCCGCCGATCGGCCGGTAGATCGCCGCCTCTTCCGGGACACCCTTCAATTCCTCGAGGGTATGGCTCGTCTCCCTCAGCTTGAGATCCATCTGGAGCCGCTGCTGTGCGGCGTTGGAAAGCTCCTGCTGGAGCCGCTGGAACTGCCGAAGGTCGTTCTGGAGCTTCGCCGGTAACGCCACGAGGCGGGCGAGGTCCGGAGCGCGAGATAAGTGCTTCGCCCGCCCGAATCAGCCGGGCCCCGCGGCCGCCTGGGCCTCGGTGGAGGCGACCAGCGAGACCCATCCGAGGTAGGTGTTGAGCGCCGCCCGCAGGGCGCCGGAGTCGTTCGCTTCGATGACGAGTTCGACGGTCGACACGGAGGCACGCAGAAGCTTCGCGCGGGCTCTCGGGACCTCCCTCTCGGCCTCGGGGCCGAGCGCGCGGAACAGCCGGTCGGCTTCGGCCGGGGTCGAGCCTTCGATGCGCACGACAGCCTTCCAGGCCCGTGCGTCGCTCACCGACCGATCTCTTCGGAGAGCGCACGGACCACTCGCCGGGTCTTCGCCTCGGCGGCCTTCACGTACGACATCGGATCGAGAAGCTCGGAGAGCTCGGAGCTCGGGAAGAGCCGCTTTACCGTCGGTTCGGCGCTGGCCCGCTCCCGGAGTGACGGTCCGGCGGAGGAATCCCGGGTGAGCTTGCGAAGGAGCTCGTGGGCCTCGGAGCGCGCTACTCCCTTCTCGGTCAACGCCAGCATGAGCCGCTCGGTCATCACCGTGCCGCGGGAGGACTGGAGGTTCGCCTGCATGCGGTCCGGGTCGACCTCGAGATGCGTGAAGACGTCGGTGAGCTTCGTGAGGATGTCGTCGGCGAGGAGCACGGCGTGCGGGATCACGATCCGCTCGTTCGCCGAGTTCGCGAGGTCCCGTTCGTGCCAGAGGACCATGTTCTCGAGCGGAGGCAGGGCGAGGGCCCTGAGCATCCGGGCGAGGGAGGTGACGTTCTCAGAGAGCCGGGGGTTTCGCTTCTGGGCCATCGTCGAGCTGCCGACCTGGCGGGCCTCGTCGAACGCCTCCGCCACCTCGGCGATCTCGGTCCGCTGGAGGTTGCGCACCTCCGTCGAGAGGCGCTCGGCGGTTCCGGCAACGAGCGCGAGCAGGTTCGTTAGCTCCGCGAGCCGGTCGCGGGAGACGACCTGGGTCGGGGCTTCGTCCGTGCCGATCCCCAGCCGTTTCATCACCTCGAGCTCGAGCTCGGCCGCCTTCGCACCGAAGCCGGCGCCCGTGCCGACCGCTCCGGCCATCTTGCCGACGGTGAGTCGGGGGGTCAGCTCGTCCAGGCGGCGCCGGTGGCGCAGCACCTCGGCCGCGGCTCCGGCCATCTTGTAGCCGAAGGAGAGAGGGAGCGCGTGCTGGCCGTGGGTCCGGCCGACCTGGGCGGTGCCCGCGTGCTTTTCGGCGAGGGCCAGGAGGGCCCGGGCGAGCGCCGTCAGGTCCTTGCGAAGTATCGCGGCGGAATCCTTGAGCTCGAGGGCGAGCGCGCTATCGGTGATGTCCGCAGAGGTGGCGCCGAAGTGCACCCAGGCGCCCCCCTCCCCGGCCGCCTCGGCGAGCGCCCGGGTGATCGCCATCACGTCGTGCGAAAGCTCCCGTTCGAGCGCTTCGACGCGCACGAGAGAGACCGTCCCCCCCCGGGCCGCCCGGCCGATCGCTTTCGCGGCGTCGGCCGGGATCATCCCGAGCTCGGCCTCGCCCTCGGCGAGGGCCGCTTCGACAAGAAGTGCCCTTCGAAGGCGGGCCTCGGGAAGAAAGAGGGCACGGACCTCGTCGCGCCCGTAGCGGTGGTCGAGAGGGCAGAAGAGCTCCCCGCCCTCGGCGCTCACGCCCGGCCGACCCGGCGCCGTCTATATATTGGTAAGCGTCCGAAGAGAGGTCACGGCCGGCCCCCGAACCCGACAGGGCTTCGGGAAGCCAGGTCGCCGGAGTCCTGCATTGGCCCGCATCGTCGTCGCGCTCGGGGGCAACGCGCTCGTTCGTCCGGGACAGCCTCCCACCTGGGAGGAGGCGGTCCGCCAGGTCCGGGCGACCGTCGGACCGCTCGCGGAGCTCGTCGCGGACGGTCACGAACTCATCGTGACCCACGGCAACGGGCCGCAGGTCGGCGCCCTGCTCCGGCAGAACGAGCTGGCCGAGCGCGAGGTCCCGCCGCGTCCGATGCACGTCCTCGTCGCCGAGACGCAGGGCCAGGTCGGTTTCCTGATCTCCGAGGAGCTGATGGCCGCCCTCGCCACCCGCCGGCTCCCCCGGACCGTCGCGACGGTGATCAGCCGCGTCGAGGTCGCCCGCCGGGATCCCGCCTTCCGAAAGCCGACCAAGCCGGTCGGAAGGTACTACACGGACAGCGAGGCCCGCCTGCTGAGAAAGCGGGAGAGCTGGGAGCTTGCCTACGACGGGGCCCGCGGCGGCTGGCGGCGGCTGGTCCCGTCGCCGAAACCGGTCGCATGGCTGGAAGAAGGGGCCGTCAAGCGGATCCTCGCATCGCGCGGGGAGGAGGCCCCCATCCTCATCGTGGGCGGAGGCGGCGGAGTGCCGGTCGTCTCTCGCGGCCGGGGGATCTACGAGGGGGTGGACGCCGTCGTCGACAAGGACCGGACGGCCGCGCTGATCGCCTCTCGTCTCGGGGCCGATCGTCTGGCGATCGTCACGGACGTCCCCGCGGTCGCGGTGGGCTTTCGAAAGCCTTGGGAGCGCTGGCTCGGCGAGGTGCGACTGGACGAGCTGCGCTCGCACCTCGCTCGGGGAGAGTTCGCCGACGGCTCCATGGCGCCGAAGGTCGAGGCCGCCATCGCGTTCGTGAGCTCGGGGGGCAAGGGTGCCGTCATCTGCCACATTCCGAACCTTTCGAGGGCGCTGGAGGGCGGGGCCGGGACGCGCCTCGTCCCGGATTAGGCGGCTCTCGGTTTTCGTGGGGCCGAGCGGGCCCGCACGAGGCGGTTGACCCCGCTGCCGTACTGCATCGCCTTCTTGGGGCGGTCGGCGAGCTCCGCCGGGAGGCCCGCGTCCCGGGCGATCTCGCGGAGCACTGGCTTTCGCTCCGAGGTCGGGAGATGGGGCTCCACCGGGGTTCCGTCGACGGCCGCGACCAAGAGGGTGTCGAGGTAGGGGGCGAACAGTTCCCTCTCGCACTCGGCGGCGATATGCTGGGCCCTCGGCCATTCGGTTCGGTTCAGGAGGTCGAGGTCGCTGCGGCGCCGTTCGACCGCCTCGGCCGCGGAGAGGCCCTCGAAGTGCGCGTAGCCGAGGAACAGCTCGTCAGCGCCCTGCCCGCAGAGCACCTTGGGACGGCGGGTCGCGCCGAGCGCGAGGGCGAGGGAGACGGCGACGCTCAACTGCGGCTCCTTGACGCCGCGCATCGCCGCGGAATGAGCGCGAATGACCCGCTCCACGTCTTTGCTGCCGATGGTCACTTCACGCCAGGGAAGTCCGAGCAGGGCGGCGCCGGAGCGTGCGGCGTCGATGTCGTCGCTCCCCGGGCTGCCGACCGTGACGAGCTCGATCGAGGCTCTCGGCAGGAGGAGCCAGGCGAGCAACGAGGAGTCGAGACCGCCGGAGTAGAGGAGAGAGATCTCCTCGCCGGGAGCGACGTCGACCATCGCGGCCCGCTCGAGGACCGGACGGATCCGGTGCGCCGCTTCGGTGACGTCCATGGGCCGAATTCCCTCCCTTAGGCGGTCGCCCGCCGAAACAAGAGACGATGACGAGCGCTTAAACCCGCCGTCGATTCAACGTGCGTCCGGGAGCGAGCCACGCAGCCAAGGAGCCCGGGGCACGGCTCGGGTCCATCGGTTGCCCGACCGGCCCTACGGACGCGGGCCGTGTTCGTCGACCGCGACGGGACGCTCAACCCGGACCTCCACTACCTCGCCGAACCCCAACGCCTCGAGCTTTTCCACGGCGTGGGTCTCGGGGTCCGCCTCCTGCGGGAGCACGGCTACCGGGTCATTTGCGTGACGAACCAATCCGGGGTGAGCCGTGGATTCTATACCGACGAGGTCGTCGGCCGCATCCACGCCCGTGTGAACGAGCTCTTGGCGCCGCAAGGCGCCCGTATCGACGCCTTCTACTACTGCCCGCACGCCCCCGGCGATGGATGTCGGTGCCGGAAA
>JAKIWY010000147.1 GCA_022749835.1 Thermoplasmata archaeon
CGGAGCCGGCCGAAACCACCGCCCCGCTCCCTCCGTAGTCTCTCTCCCGGCACTCGCTATAATCCTGCCCGCTTCCCGACGCTCGTGGACCTAACGGGAAGTCGTACGAAGCGCTCCGTGGCGTTCGCCACATGCCGGGCTCTCCCCGAGGGGGCGCCCGACGACCGTTCCACGCTTGCGGCGCTCGGAGAACTCGGTGTCTCCGCCGAACCGGCCCTCTGGGACGAACCGACGGTCGATTGGGGTCGGTTCGACCTCGTCGTGCTCCGCTCGACGTGGGACTACCACCGCCATTTCGCCCCGTTCCTCGATTGGCTGGAGAGGGTCTCGCGCCTCTGCCCGCTCCTCAACCCGCTCGAGATCGTCCGTGCGAACACCCACAAGGCCTACCTTGTCGAGCTCGCCCGCAAGGGGCATGCGGTCGTCCCGACGGAGGTCGTCCGGCGAGGGAGCCGGGTGGAGCTCGCGTCGCTGCTCGATTCCCGGGGGTGGCGGCACGGCATCGTGAAGCCCGAGGTGGGGGCGAACTCCGAAGGACTATTCCGGGTAGACCCGGAGAACCGGTCGCTCGCCGAGGAGAAGTGGCGCCAGCTGCTCGCGGAGAAGGACCTCCTCGTCCAGCCGTTCCTCAAGGAGACCCAGACCCGGGGGGAACGGTCGATCGTCTTCCTTGACGGCGAGTTCAGCCACGCGGTCGAATACCGATCCGTCCTGGATGATCCGGCCCGCACCCCGCGGCCGTTCCGGCCCGCCGCGATCGACCTGCGGGGCGCCTCGGAGATCCTGCAAGAGCTTCCGAGCTCGCTTCTCTACGCCCGCCTCGACTACCTCGCCTCCGGGGAAGACGGATGGCTCCTCGGGGAGCTCGAGCTGATCGAACCGGAGCTGTTCCTGCGGGCGGACCAGGACGCTCCCTCGCGCTTCGCGCGCGCGATAGCGGCCCGACTTCCCGGCGGCATTCCCTGAACCCGTCCGGGCGGCCCGTCGGGCAGCGGCCCAACCCGAGCTCACGTCGAACCAGACGCCGGCTTCTGGAAGATCCCCGAGCGCAACTGCATCGCTCCGGTGTCGGCGTCGACGGTCCCGTGCACTCCCCAGGTCCTTCCGGACCCGGTGCCCTCGACCATGTACCATACGACGTCGTATACACCCCCCCGAGCGGACGCCTCCCCGAAGTGGGGACGCAGTGCCAGCCAGCCGTTCTTGTTCATCGCCGCCTCGTAGGAGCGGTCGAGTGCCTCCTGAGGGCTCCGCACAGGTCCCGGGGGCGACGAACCGGAGCGCTTGTCGACCACCAACCGTCGCTCGGGGGCTGGGGCCTTCTCCCCCATCCGGTAGCGACGGTAGCGGATCGAGTACCGCTCCGGAGTCTCTTCGCGGTCGATGAGCGTCCAGACCCAAGGGGCGGTGCTCGGGCCGACGCCGGTGAATCCCTCGCGCGTGCGGACGACCCCCGCTTTCCAGCGGGCGACCGCGCGGATGACGAGGTAGGCGGCGTAGATGGTGGTGAGGATCCACGCCGTCTCGACCCACAGGCTGAACGGGACGCTGCCGCGCTCGAGGCCGAGCGTCACCAGGGTGGTCGCGGTGAGGGCGAGCATGACGACGTTGATCGCGACGTCCGCGTCCAGGCGCAGCTCCCTCCAGGAGAACGGAAGGATTGGGTGGACCGCGAAATGCGTGAAGCCGTCCAGGAACACGTGCGAAAGGCCGCCCAGCTCCATCGCGATGAAGTAGAGGAGCGTCGAGGCGTGCGGGAAATAGGGAAGAAACGGGAGGAGCAGGCTTCCCACCCCCGCGATGATGCTGACGCCCACGATCGAGTGCGTGATCCCATGGTGCTCCAGGATCGGGAAGCGGCGGGCGAGGGGGAACAGGAGGCCGTCCGCGTCCGGAAGCCCACCGGCGAGCGCTCCGGCGGCGATGTACTGCGGGGCGGCCGGGCCCCAGAGCACGAAGGAGAACAGGTAGGCGAAGACGACGTGGGTGAGCAGGTCCATCCTGAGCCCTCCTTCCGACGTTGGCACCGGCCGTGTTCAGGGGGAGGCGGGGGCGGGCGTCGGCTCCGCCGGGCTGCGAGAAGGCTCGGAGCCCCACGAGCGGGGCTTGAGCTGGGGATGGTGGGAGAACTTCGAGTGCCGCCTCGGGCCGAGCACCTCCTGTCCGAAGACCACGGCGAGCCCCCCGGCGAGGTTGACCGCCGCCGCGACCCAGAAGACGTACTGGAAGGCGACGAGCTGGGGTAGCGCGATCCCCTGGACGACCACGTTCGTCACGTAGGCGGCGAGGATCGAGCCGACGATCGGCGCGCCGACGCTACCGCCCAGGTTGCGGAACACGTTGTTCATCGCGGTCGCCTGGCCCATATCCTTCGGGTCGACCGTGAGGATCAGCATGTTGATGATCGAGGCATTGAGGAGCGCCATACCGGCCCCGGTGACCGTCTCGTAGATGAGCGTCTGCTCGAGCGTCGTCGCCCAGGAGAGCAGGAGAAAGCCGAGGCTCGTCACGGCAGCCCCGGCGAGGGCGAGCGGCTTGACCCCGACCCGGGAGACGACGACGCTGGCGATGATGGCGACCACCATCATCGAGAGCGCCAGCGGCACCACCCCGAGGCCCGCTTGCAGGATGTCCAGCGAGAAGCCTCCGGAGACGGCGGGGTACTCGAACCGGTAGATGAGTGCGAACAGCGCCATGTACATCCCGAGGCCGGCGACCGTCAGCACGACGTTCGTCACGAGCACGTTGCGCTCCCTCAGGAGCCTCGGGTCGACGATCGCCTCACCGCCCTTGGATTTCCAGCGAATCTCCCACAGGACGAACGGGACGAGCAGGAGGAGGCCGAACCCGAGGAAGCCCAGGGTGAGCGCCGAGCCCCATCCCCACTGCTGGCCCTCGGAGAGCGCGGCGACGATCCCCGCGAGCGAGCCGCCGAGCAGGACGGCGCCCCCGTAGTCGACGCGGGTCTCGGGTCGGCGGTACGACGACTCCTTGACGATGAAGACGATCGCGACGGTGAGCAGCAGCACGAAGGGGATCGCCGAGTGGTACGTGTAGCGCCACCCGTACGTCTGGGAGACGAGGGAGCCCACGGGAAGGCTCACCGCGAAGCCGATGCCGAACATCGCGCTCAGGATCCCCTGCGCTCTCGGGACGAGCTCCCGCGGGAACTCTTCCCGGACCAGCGACATGCCGAGGGGCAGGATCGTGAGGCCGACGCCCTGGATTGCCCGAGAGGCGACCATGAACGTGAAATTAGGGGAGAAGCCGGTGACGGAGACCGCCGCGGCGTAGGCGAGCATCACCGCGATGAGCATCTTTCGCTTTCCGTAGATGTCGCCGAGCTTTCCGACGACCGGGCTCATCGCCACGCCGGCGATCGCGTAGGCGGAGACGATCAGGCTCACCTGGCCGGTGTCGACGGAGAAGTCCCGCTGGATGCTGGGCAGCGAGGGGATGAGCATCCCTTCGACGTAGAGGACCGCCATCACGATCCCGGCGAGGACCGCCATCACGGTGTAGGAGTACTTCGCGTCGAACGTGGCGAGCGTCTTCGCGGCCGGGGCGCCCGGGAGCGTGGGGCTCCGTGCGCGGTTGCCCGAGACCGTCTCGTTCGTCTCCATCGCGACGGCGACCCTCCGGGCCTAGGAGAACTCCTCGCGCTCGAAGAGCAGGAGACCCAGGATGGCGGTGATGACGAAGTAGGCGAGCATGATCCCGACCCCTTCCGGGATCGTGGCGTTCGTCACGGTCTGGGTGAAATCCCGGCCGCCGGGCCCGGGAGAGGAGCAGGTGTGGGTCCCCGGGGCGCTCAGGCACGAGGTGTTGAAGATGCCGCCGATGATGGTGTCGGCGTAGGTGAGGACGAACCAGGGCGTGATGTGCGCGAGGCCGGCGATCAGGTCCTGCAGGAGCGTGAAGCCGAACAGGAAGAGCACCGCGGTGATCAGCGTCGCGTAGGTGCTCGTCTTGAACATCGAGCTGAAGAGGAAGACGGCACCCAGCAGCGCCAGGAGGTAGACGACCGACAGGATGAACGACTCGACGAAGACGGCGGTGAAGGCGCCCTCCCCGAAGTAGTAGGCACCGTTGGCGAGAAGAAGGATCGCGAAGAAGACGATCGCGGTCAGGGAGGCGATGAACGCCGCGATGTACTTCCCGACGTAGACGGTCGCCCGGCGGACCGGGAGCCCCATCAGGAAATATCCGGTCTTGTTCTGGAACTCTCCGGCGATCGCGTCCCCGCCGAAGATGACCCCGGCGAAGATGATGACGACCGTCACCCCGTTGCCCCAGAGGGTGGCGTAGAAGGTGCCGGAGTCCGTCAGGAACCCCGTGGGTCGGTAGTACCCGATGACGGCGGTCAGGATGAATCCGATGACGGCGACCAGCCCCATCATGAGCACGAACCGGCGGGAGAACAGGTAGTCCCGAAGCTGGTAGCGCGTGAGCTTGGGGACCTGCTCCCAGCTGCGGAGCAGCCGGCGGTGGGGGACGGCTCGTCCGGCCGATGGGCTCGGCGGGCTCGGATCGTCGGGCGGCACGCTCCTCAATCCCCCCGCTCGATCTGGCTCAAGTAGACCTCCTCGAGGGCGCTCTTCGACTCCTGGAAGCTCACCAGGTCGAGCTCGGGGGCGGAGAGTTGTCGCACGAGGCGGGCCTGGGCCGTGAGATCCCCCTTAAAGTAGAGCCGGTAACGGCGGGCGTCGAGGACCTCGTAGC
>JAKIWY010000148.1 GCA_022749835.1 Thermoplasmata archaeon
ACGGCGGGCCGAGCTGGCACCTCTGATCGATCGCAACGACCGAGCGACCTCCGAACGGGCCGGCGCTCGGGAGTCGCCACAGAAGGCGGGGTAGCGATGGCCCTGGGGGTCTCGGACTGACGGAGGCGGTCTGCGAGCGGGTGGGGAGCCCGAGATCAGACGAGGACCCAGCTCTGGTCGCTCAGCGAGGTGGGATAGGCCGGCCCGGCTCCACCGAAGAGGAACGGGTGTCCGTTCGCCTGGTCGTAGGTGCCGGAGGAGTAGGCGAGCGCGGGGGGGGACAGGGTGGGGAACAACTGGGTCCAGTTGCCCGCGCGGAAGAGCCAGGTGTCGTTGAGGTCGGCGCTCGCCCCCTGGCCGCCCAACAAGACGACCCCCCGAAGGGCGGGATCGTCGCAGAGGACGGCGGCGAGCCGTCCGGCCGGGGAGACCGAGGTGTTGTCGAACGACCAGTTCCCGGCGGAGAACGTCCACGTCTCGTTGTAGCTGCCCGACGGACCGTACGCCGCAAACAGGAGCAGATAGCCGTCCGTCGAATCGTAAGCGAGCTGCGAGCCGGTCAGCGCGTTCGGATAGACCGAGGGGAATAGCTGGCTCCATACCCCTCCACGGAAAGTCCACGTGTCGTGAAGCCCCCCGGTCGGACCGGACCCGCCGAAGAGGACCGTGTAGTTGTCCCGGGCATCGTAGGCGAGCGAGGTATAGCTGCGCAGCGGCGGGGAGTGGACCGGAGTGATGTTGGTCCAGGTGCCCCCCCGGAACTTCCACGTGTCGTTGTAGAACCCGTAGTTGTACGCGACCTTGGTCGCGAAGCCCGCGAACAAGAGCACGTACCCATCCCGCGCGTCGAACGTCAGGGCCCCTTCGAGTCGCGCCGGAGGGGATGATTTCGGGAAGATCTGATGCCACACTCCGTGCTGGAACAGCCAGGTCTGGTTGAACGCCTTCCAGGCCGCTCCGGGATCCCACCCACCGAAGAGCAGGACCGCCCGGTCGGCCGCATCGTACGTGATCTCATCCTGGTACTGCCTCGGAGGGCTCGGGAAGAGTTGGCTCCAATTCCCGGACTCGAACGACCACGTCTGCACGAACCCCTGGGTCGAATTCCTGCCTCCGACGAGGATGGCAGAGGTCGCGTTCGGGTCGTAGGCGAACGCCGCGCCGTGGCGAGGGGACGGAGCGATGGCGGTCGCCTCGCGGTGCCAAGAGCCCGAGTAGAATTCCCAGGTGTCGTTCATCAGCCCGGCGGCGCTTCGGCCCCCGAACAGCACGAATCGGTGGACGGTCCCGAGGTAGGCGAGGCTCGCCGATTCCCGGAAGGTGGGGTTACTTCGCGGGGCGAGCTGTCGCCAACTCCCGTTGTGGAACGCCCACGTGTCCCCGAGGTAGAACCCGTTGAATCCACCGTAGAGCAGGATCTCCGAGTCGTACGGACCGTACGCCGCGCTGGCGAACGCGCGGATGGTGGGAGCGACCGGGAAGGTCAGTCGGGTCCAGTTCGCCCCGGTGAAGACCCAGGTGTCGTTGACGCCCCCGCCCGAGGTCTCACCACCGAAGAGCACCAAGGAGCCGAGCGCGGCATCGAAGGCGGCGGCCGAGCCTTCCCGGGGCGAGGGGGCCGCATGGGTCCTCAGGTGGGTCCACGTCGAGCCCGTCAGCGTCCATGTATCGTTGAGAAGCCCGGTGGGGCCGATCCCCCCGAAGAGGACGAGCTCGCCCAGCGCCGCGTCGTAGACCAGGTTCCCGGCGGATCTCGCCGGCGGGGACCTCGGCCCGGTCAAGTGGTTCCAGCCCGAGGACGAGTACGCCCAGGTGTCGTGAAGATAGCCGCCACCGGCGAAGCCGCCGAACAGGACGACGTAGCCGCCTTTGGGATCGTAGGCGACCATCGCGTCGGTGCGGTTCCCCGCGGCGAGCGCATTCGAGGGGAGCTGTCGCCAGGTGGGGATTGAACTCGCGGTCCCCGCGGCCGTCGGTCCGCAGCTCGCGCTTCCCGAAACAACCCCAGTGCACGTCCGTGCTCCCGCCACGCCGGGTCCCGCGCCGCTCTCGAGCGAACTGCGGGCCGCCGCGAGGGCCGTTTCGCCGAAACCTGAAACTTCTTCAATGGCCGCGCGGACGGGAGGGCTCGCCATCGCGCCCGACAGGTTCCCTAGGATAAGGCCGGGGGATGTGAGGAGCAGAACGACGGCCAACGACGCCGTCGCGGCGAACGCGCCCGCGGTACGCACCCGAATCGGGCGTCGAGACTCCGTCACGGGGAGCCCGAGGTTCAGGGGACGTATAACCCCGGTCTCGCGGGATCCGCGGGGCCCTGGAAGGGTACTCCCTTTTTGGAGTTCGTCGGGTCGTCAGGAGCCCTCCCAGCCCACCTGTGGCGATCGCTCTCGGCGCCAACGCGCCGCACCGATTCCCGGGGCTCTCCTATGCGAGCACCCCTCAGGCCGGATACCAATCCACGAGCCAGTCGGCGCTTTGGGACGCGGCCTCCCGGTCTCCCGGGGCCGCCCGACGGGCGTCGGCCCGCCACCTGGCAAACGCCACGGTCTTCGCCCGATGGCAAGGTTTGCAGACGGTCTGCAGGTTGGCGTAGTCGAGGGACGGCCCCCCGGTCGCGACCTCAAGGATGTGGTCGACCTCGAGCTCACGCACCCGCAGGCGTCGCTGGCAATGCCGACAGGTGTACCGGTCCCTCCGCAGGACGTAGATGCGCGCTGCGTCCCAGAAGTAGCGGCCTTGGAACCTCCACTGGCACATCCGGGAGCAGTACGGGGTTCGGCGGCTCGAAAGGGTTGCGTGGCACTCGACGCACCGTTTCGCCCGTCGGGCCTCGAGCTTGAGCCGTGCCCCTTCGGAGAACCAGCCGCGAGAGTCCCTGACGATCCTCCGCCCCGAAGGTGGGGAGCAGGTGACGGGAGCTTCGCGCATCACCCAGGCCCCCTCCGGAGTCGTTGGAACGGAGCGGGAAAAACCCTCGGCTCGAATCGTGCGGATCGGTCGGTGCGGCCCTGGGACCCTGGTTCGGGGTTCCGAAACTGGCTTACCGAGTCGCCGCCAGCGGTAGAGCGTGCGGTTCTTCCCCCTTGCCCAGTGGATCGAGGACCACCACGACGCACCCCACAATCTCTCCCGCAGCGGGATGCGCGGCGCGCTTCGCAGCGTCCCTCGCCTCCTGCGCGGATTTCCGCCGGCGACGGAGGATGACCTGCGCAACGCGCTTGCCCGTCGGAACGGCGTGCCCCCGGATCGCCTGTTCCTTACGCACGGCGCCAGCGAGGGGAACGCTCTCGCGACGACATTTCTCGCCGGCCATATCCGGGGGAAGTCCGGCCGCGCCCCCAAGTTCTGGGCTCCGACGCCGGAGTATCCACCGCTTTTCGACCTCGCCCCGACCGTGGGATTCCGGCGGGTCGCGGAGCGGGAGAGCGCCGACCTGGTGGTCGTCTCGGACCCGAACAACCCCACGGGGGAACCGAGCCCGGTTTGGGCGGAGGCCGCGCCGGCAAGCTCCCGTGTGTCTGTTCTCGTCGACGAGACGTTCCGGGATTTCTCGCGGGTTCCCCGAAGGGGACCCGGGGAGGGACCGGGGCTGTGGCGGACGGGTACGTTCACCAAGGTGTACGGCGGCGACGACGTCAGGGTCGGCTACGTCATCGCGCCCGAGCCGGCGCTCCGCGATTTCGCTCAGTTCCATTCACTGGCCCTCGACCGCATCGCGCCGTGGTCGATCGGCGCGGCGATGGCCATCCATCGCCATCGGGAGGAGGTGCTCCGCGAGAGCCGCGGGATATTCCAGGCGAACCTCCGAGAGCTCCGGGAGCAGGTCGACGACGTCCCCCGCCTTGCCGCCCCGCTCTGGTTCGACCGGGTCCCGGACGGCGACGCGGTGGAGCGGCGGGCGATCCGTAACGGGATCCTCGTCTGCTCCGGCTCCTACTTCGGAGACCGGCGAGGGGTCCGGATCTGCCTGACCCGGCGCAGCTTCCCCCGTGATCTCGCTGCTTACCTCGCGGTGCGGGAGAGGGCGTCGCCGCCCTGAGGCGCGAGCGCGACTACAACTCGACGGGCCGCGAGCTTGGGGGCTCCCACGGGGCGGGCCTCGGGCCGCGACGCATCGTCGGCAGGTGGGGAACGCCAACGACCGGCCGGGGGGCGGGCTCGCCGGCCCGCTCCCTTAGGAAACCCTTGGCAAAGCGGGTCGCGCGCTCCCGGTCGACCTCGTTCACCAGGAGAAAACCTCGGCAGAGCTCGGTGAGGACCGCCCGGGGCGGAACGACCTTCTTGAAGTCCCAATCCTCCTCCGATGGCTCGTCAGTTCGGCGGCGGGACATGCGAAAGGGCGCAGAAGGAGCCGAGCATATGAAGGGAGGAGGCCGAAGCGAACGCCTTGGAGCCGGCGGAGGAGGACGGTGCTCTCTCCCTCGTCGAAACGAGCGCCAAGCCTTTTGGCGCTCGAGTGGTTGGCGTGCCCCGGAGCGCACATGAGCCACAGCAGCGCCCGAGCAGTCGCCAGCCCCTCCCCGAGCGAATCCACGACGGCCCCGAACGGTCGTGGGGTGCTGATCCGCACGCCGATCCCCGGCCCCCGGGCGAAGAAGATCATCGCCGGCGACACCCGCCTCCTGATGACCAGCACGAAGACCTCCCCGGTCGCCGCCGCCAGCGCGAAGGGCGTCTGGGTCACCGAC
>JAKIWY010000149.1 GCA_022749835.1 Thermoplasmata archaeon
GGGAGAGCGGCGGCCCAGGTAGATCGGTGCCCCCGTGCGCTCGTGCAGGGTGGCGTGGCCGGCCAGGTGGTCGGCGTGCGTATGGGTCTCCATAATCGCCACGAGCGTGAGCCCCTCTTCGGCGACCGTCCGCAGGTACGGCTCGGGCTCCCGTCCCGGGTCGATCACCACGGCCTGACGGGAGTTGGGTTCGGTCACCAGGTAGGCGAGGCAACCGGTCTCGGCGCGAGGAAACGCCCGCAGGAGGAAGAGACCCTCCTGGATTCCCGGGGGGTACCGGGGAAGTGAAGGGTCTACCCGACGGGCGTACTCATCGACCCCGCCCTCGAGCGCGGAGACGTCGGCGAAGCCGGAACCCAACAGCAGCTCGGCGGCTCGGCGCGCCTCCGTGCCGCGGTGGTCGTAGGTGACGATCGGCCGGTCGCGGGGGAGCTCCCGGAGCCGGCCGGCGAGCTCGGAGAGCGGTATGTGGTGGTCGTGGGGAAGGCGCACCCACGTGCGCTCGGTGGACGTCCGGACGTCCAGAAGGAATGGGGTCTGCGGGCCGATGGAGAGCTGGGCCGGATCTACCCTCGGGACCGCGGCGCGGGGCGAGGAGCCCCGGAACGGATGCCGCGGTGTCTCGGACTCTTCCGCCATGGCTCCCCTAAGGTGGAATCGGGCCGGTTTAAAGCCGCCCCGACCCGGCCCCCCGGCCCCCGGCGAGTGGGGGGGCGGGCGCGCGGACGTCTGTGTCGGCCGAACGACCTTCACCGGCGGCGCCGCCGAACTTCGCGCGGGCACATGCCGCGGGACGGGCTAACAACCTCCCGATTCCCTTGCGAACGCCTCCTATCGCTCCACGTCTCCCGAAACGTCCGGTGAATCGTTCGTCCCGCGAACTGTTAAGGCCGAGGAATCGCTCGTCGCTCCCCGATGGTCCAAGCCTCCCCTCCCGACGCGGAGAACCCGGCGCCGTCCCGGCGCAAGGGTGGCTCGCCCCGGTCCGGCCGGCCGACGGACGACAGCGCGGGCAACGATTCCGAGGAGGGCCGGACGAAGGCGCTGGGGGAACGGTCGATCGAGCTCGCCCGGTACTACCGGGGAAAGATCGAGACGGTCCCCAAGGTGCCGGTGCGCAGCCTGGACGACTTCTCCCTCTGGTACACCCCGGGAATCGCCGCCGTCTCCCGCGCCATCCACGCCGACCCGGCTTCCGCGTTCGACCTCACGGGACGATGGAACACGATCGCCATCGTGACGGACGGCAGCCGGATCCTCGGGCTCGGCGACCTGGGCCCGGAGGCGGCGCTCCCGGTGATGGAGGGAAAGGCTCTCCTGTTCAAGTACCTCGGCGGGGTCGACGCGATCCCGATCCCCATCCGGGTCTCCTCGCCCGAGGAGATCGTCGAGACGGTCCTGCGGATCGCTCCGGCCTTCGGGGGGATCAACCTCGAGGACATCTCGTCGCCGAAGTGCTTCTACGTCCTCGAGGAGCTCCAGGCACGCCTTCCGATACCGATCTGGCACGACGACCAGCTCGGCACGGCCGCCGCCACGGTCGCTGGGCTCCTGAACGCCCTCACGCTCACCGGTCGCTCGATCGGCACATTGCGAACCGTCCTGCTCGGGGCGGGGGCGGCGAACCTGGCGACCGCGCGGCTCCTGCTCGCGCTCGGCCACGACCCGCACCGGCTCTCGCTCGTCGACCAGAAGGGGGTTCTCCACGCCGAGCGGGATGACGTCGACGAGCTGATGGTCCGCAACCGCTGGAAGTATCGGCTCGCGCTTTCGACCGACGGAGGGGGGCGCAAGGGGAGCCTCGCGGACGCCGTGCGCGAGGCGGACGTCCTGCTCGCGGCGTCGACGCCCGGGCCGCACGTCGTCAAGCCGGAGTGGATCCGCTCGATGGCCCGCGACCCCATCGTCTTCGCGCTCGCGAACCCGACCCCGGAGATATGGCCGTCGGTCGCCCGGGAAGCCGGGGCCGCCGTCGTCGCGACGGGTCGCAGCGATTTCCCGAACCAGGTGAACAACTCGCTGATCTTCCCGGGGGTCTTCCGGGGCGTGCTGGACGCCCGGGCCAAGAGTATTCCCGAGGAGATCGTCCTCGCGGCGGCCAAGGCGCTCGCCGGGCACGCCCGGGAGCGCGGGTTGACCGCCGACCACCTCCTCCCGACGATGGAGGAGACGCACGTCTTTCCGTACGTCGCGGCAGCGGTCGCCTCCCGGTGCGTCGAGCTCGGGATCGCGGGGGTGCGCAAGAGCAACTCTGAGTTCCTCGCCGAGGCGAAGGAGAGGATGGCGCGGCCGGCCGAGGTCGCCGAGCTGCTCATGAGGTCCAAGTTCACGCGACCGATGCCCGAGGCCGCGGGAAAGGAGCCAAGGAAGCGATGAACCCGAAAGGGAGCGAACCGAGAGGCCACGAGACGCAGCACCCCGAGACCGCGGGAGCCCCGGTCCACCTGCGTCCCGCCGAGGGGGCGGACGTGCCGACGCTCGTCTCGCTGCTCATCCGATTAAAGCGCCTCAACGAGGAGTTCGACCCGCTTCTCAAGGTGCGCCCGGACGCCGAGGCGAAGGCGAAGGAGGTCCTCGCCTCCGACCTGAAGAACCCGAGTGCGCTCGTCGTCGCCGTCGAGGGCACGGGGGTCGACGCGGGGAAGGTCGTCGGCGTCGTGCGCGCCCACATCCGCGAGCGCCTCTTCTACACCCCCGAACAGGAGGGCGTCATCCTCGACATCTACCTCCTCCCCCTCTTCCGACGCAAGGGCGTCGGGGAGTACGTCCTCGCCGAGACGACCCGCCTCCTCAAGGAGCGGGGCGCCGGGATCGTCACGGCCGAGTTCCCGGTCCAGAACGCCATCGCCGTGCGGTTCTACGCGAAGCGGGGATTCCGGCCGATCACCGCGCTCCACGCCCGCTCGGTGTGAGGCCGACCACCCCGGCGTTTCGAGCATCGAGCTCAAAAACCCCCTCGGAGTCGACCGGCCATGAAGCCCCGCACCACGGCCGTCACCTCCCCACCGGCCGCGCCGAAGTTCCTTCGGCGCGGGAAGGTCAAGGAGGTCTACGAGCTCTCCCCGACCGAGCTCGAGTTCCGCTTCACGAACGACATCTCGGTGTTCGACAAGCACATCCCGAGCGAGATCCCCCACAAGGGCGAGACGCTCGCCCGGACCGCCGAGCACTGGTTCGAGCTCTGCACCCGGCTCAAGGTACCCCACCACTTCCTCGCGCGGACGGGCCCGGCGGCGATGCGGGTGCGCCGGGTGAACGTCGTGCCGGAGCCCAAGACGCTCGGAGCGAACCCCAGGAACTATCTCCTCCCGCTCGAGTTCATCGTGCGCTACTACGTCGCCGGGTCGCTCTGGGACCGCGTGAAGGCCGGCAAGGTCCGTCCGCAGGACCTGGGCCTACCGGTCGGCCGGCAGATCAACTACGGGGAAAAACTGCCGGAGCCTCTGTTCGAGGTCACGACCAAGCTCGAGCCGGTCGACCGCCTGCTGAAGATGCCGGAAGCGCTCGAGCTCTCCCGGCTGGATGCCGCGGGCATGGAGGCGGTCAAGCAGACGATCCTCAAGATCGACAGCGCGATGGAGAAGGAGATCGAGCCCCGGGGGCTGCTTCACGTCGACGGGAAGAAGGAGTTCGCCATCGATTCGGCGGGGACCCTCATGGTCGTCGACACGTTCGGGACCGCCGACGAGGACCGGTTTTGGGACCGGGCGGCGTTCGAGCGCGGCCGGCAGGTCGAGTTCTCCAAGGAGTTCGTCCGGCAGCACTACCGGACCACCGGCTTCTACGACCGGCTGATGAAGGCCCGCGAGGCCGGGACCGCCGAACCGCCGATCCCGGCCCTTCCCCCGCTGGTGACCGACGAGGTGAGCCGCCTCTACACGACGGTCTTCCAGCGGCTCATCGGCGAGCCGTTCATCCCCGCGGCCACCGAGAATAGATAGGCCGGGCGCCGCCGGGCCCCCGGCGGCACCTTCCACCGTTTCCCGACCTCCCCCTCACCCTTATCCCCCCACGGCCGCTCGTTGTCTCGTGGCCCAGAAAGCCGTGGCGCACCCCGCCCAGGACGACGCGAAAGAGACGCCCCAGGTCGAGCTCGAGGACCTTCCCGGGGTCGGCAGCACGATCGCCGACAAGCTCAGGGAAGCCGGCTACACCGACCTGATGGAGCTCGCCGTCGCCTCTCCCGGGGACGTCGCCGAGGCCGCGGAGATCGGCACGCAGGTCGCCCAGAAGATCATCGGCGAGGCGCGGCGCCGGGCGGACGTCGGGAGCTTCGAGATCGGCACGTTGCTTCTCGAGCGTCGCAAGACGCTCGGTCGGATCAGCACCGGGGCGTCGTCCCTGGACGAACTGCTCGGCGGCGGCATCGAGACCCAGGCGATCACCGAGCTCGCCGGCGAGTTCGGGACGGGGAAGACCCAGATCGCCCACCAGGCCGCGGTGAACGTCCAGCTGGCGCCCGACCAGGGGGGCCTCAAGGGGGAGGCGATCTACATCGACACCGAGGGGACGTTCCGCCCCGAACGGATCGTCGACATGGCCAAGGGCGTCGGTCTCGACCCGGCCGAGGCGCTCGCCCACGTGCACATCGCCCGTGCGTTCAACTCGAACCACCAGATGCTCCTCGTCACCAAGGCGCAGGAGCTTGCCCGGGAGAAAC
>JAKIWY010000015.1 GCA_022749835.1 Thermoplasmata archaeon
GCCGAAGTCGTTGTGGCAGTGGACGGACCAGTCTTTCGGACGGACCCGTCGCGCGAACTCGTCGAGGTACCAGCGGAACGTGAGCGGCGTCATGATGCCGACGGTGTCGGAGACGACGAGACGGTCCGCACCGGCCTCCTGGACCTGCGAGTAGAGCCTCTCGACGAAATCGAGTGGGGCGCGGACGGTGTCCTCGGTGACGAACGCGACGTGAAGGCCGGCCTGCTTGGCCTGCCGGACGGTGGAGAGCGAAGCGGCGATCACCTGCTCCTGGTCCATCTTGAGCTTGTAGCGCAGGTGGACCCAGCTCGCCGCGATGAAGATGGCGATGTGGCTCGCCCCGCTCTTGATCACGGCATCGACGTCGGCCGGTACGGTCCGCGCGGCGGCGAGGACCTTCGCCTTGAGCCCGGCGTGCGCGACGCGGTAGACCGAAGCGGCCTCCTCCGGCGAGACGACCGGGATGCCGGCGTTGAGCACCCCCACCCCGACGTCGGAGAGCGCCTCGGCGATCCTGAGCTTCTCTTCCGGGGTGAAGTGAACCCCGGGCATCTGCTCGCCGTCGCGCAGCGTTTCGTCCCAGAACACGATCGGGTCGGCGAACCGTCGCTCCGATTTGGTGCGGTCGTGGTAGTCCTCGACCAGGCGCGGTTCGCCCATCCCGGCCCTCGAGCGGAGCGAACGTGATAACCTTTCTCGGAATCGGCCACGTGACGAGCTGACGTACGGCCGGACCGGCGCCGGGGTGGCATGTCCGCCCCGACGGGCGACGCCGGATTCCCGGGCGGACGTTGCGTTAAATACAGACGGACAATCGATAGGCCGCTTCGCGTAGCAAGTGCGAATCTCACGAGTTTCCATGTCAACCTCCGCATCCCAAACCGGCCCGCTACCGACCGGCTCCGGCCCCGCCGGCACGCGCGCGCCCAAGGAGTTGAGCGACCTCGCGGTGATGATCGGGGGCCAGGGCGGCGACGGGACGCTGACCGTCTCCGACCTCCTGGGCCGCTACTTCCTTCGGCGGGGGCTCTATGTCTACACCTCCCGAAACGTACTATCCCGGATCCGCGGTGGTCACGCCGATGCGTGCATCCGCGCCTGCCGGGAGGTCACCGCCGCCGTCAAGCCTGAGGTCGACCTTCTGGTCGGATTTGACAACGAGGCGGTGGAGCTCGGGAGAAAGGAGCTCTCGAGCGATGGGGCGATCATCTACGACTCCTCCGTCTTCCAGCTCGACCTTCCGAACGCCTACGGTTTCCCGTTCGCCACCCTCGTCGGAGGCCAGGTCGGCCAACCGATCTACAAGAACACCGCCGCGTACGGCGCGATCTCGGTGATGATGGGCTTCGATCCCCAGCTGACTCGGGAAGTGATCGAGGCGCGGTTCACCCGCCGGGGTCCGGAGGCCCTCGAGAAGAATCTCAAGGCGCTCGAGATCGGCCGGAAGGCCGCCCTGGAGCGCGCCGGCGTCGCGGACCGATGGAAGGTTCTCGCCGGCGACGCGAAGGACCAGGTGCTGACGATCGGCAACCAGGCCGTCGCCCTCGGATTCGTCGTCGGGGGAGGACGGTTCTTCGCCGGCTACCCGATCACGCCGGCCACCGAGGTGATGGAGTACCTGATGCGCTACCTCCCCGCGTTCCACGGCGTCGTGCGACAGGCGGAGGACGAGCTCGCGGCGATCAACATGGTGATCGGCGCCTCGTACGCCGGGGCCCGGGTCATGACCTCCACGAGCGGCCCGGGGCTTTCGCTCATGACCGAGGGGATCGGCCACGCCTCGACGGCCGAGCTCCCGGTCGTCATCGCCGACTGCCAGCGCGTCGGCCCATCGACCGGCGAGCCGACCCGCCACGAACAGTCCGACCTTTCGCATCTCGCGAACCTGGGCCACGGGGAGTACCCTCGGTTCATCCTCGCCCCCGGAACCGTCGACGACTGCTTCCAGCTGACCGTCGATGCGCTCAACCTCGCCGAGCACTGGCGCCTTCCGGTGATCCTGCTCCTCGACCAGGCGCTCTGCCAGAACACCGTCTCGGCGCCGCCGTACGACCTATCGAAGGTTCGGGTCGAGCCGGGTCTTAGGCTCTCGGCGGAGAAGCTCAACGCGCTCGAGCAGTACAAGTACTACCAGTTCACGCCGGACGGGCCCTCGCCGTACACGCCCCCCGGAACCCCCGGGGTCATCGCCCAGGTGACGGGCAACGAGCACGACGAGTGGGGCCACGTCTCGGTCAATCCGACCAACCGCAATCGGATGATGGACAAGCGGATGGGAAAGATGGTCCACGCCCGGGACCAGCTACCGGGCCCGAGGATGTACGGCGACCCGAAGGCGAAGGTGGGCTTCATCGGCTTCGGAAGCACCTGGGGGCCGATCCGGGAGGCGCAGGAGACGCTTCGCCAGGGGGGCGTCGGGACGAACTTCTTCCAGGCGCGCACCCTCTTCCCGGTGCAGACCCACACGCTCAGCCCGTTCCTCGAGTCGGTCGACGTCGCCTACGTCGTGGAGCACAACTACACCGGCCAATACGCGCGGCTCATCCGCGAGGCGCTCCCGCAGCACCACGCCAAGCTGCACTCCATCCTCAAGTACGACGGACACTCGTTCCGCTCGCCGGAGATCCTGCGCGCGATGAAGGGGGCGTAGATGGTCCAGTCGGTGAAGTCGACCCCCTCGACCTGGTGCCCGGGATGCGGGGACTTCGGGACGCTCGCCTCGGTGCGCAACGCCGCCAAGGAGGTCGGCATCCCTCCCCACGAGGAGGTACTGGTCGGCGGCATCGGCTGCTCCGGCGGGATCCACAACTTCCTGGACGTCAACGGCATCCACGCGCTCCACGGCCGGCTCCTCGCCCAGGCAATCGGCGTCAAGCTCGCGAACCCGAAGCTCACCGTGATCGCCGCCGGCGGGGACGGCGACGGGTACGCGATCGGGATGGGCCACTTCATGCACGCGTTCAAGAAGAACGTCTCGATCCTCTACATCGTCATGAACAACGAGACCTACGGGCTCACCAAGGGGCAGGCATCCCCGACGAGCCAGCTCGGCTTCGAGGGGAACGTCGAGAACCCGTTCGACGCGATCCTGACCGCGCTCTCGATCCCCGCGCCGAACTTCATCGCACGGACGTTCTCCGGGGACCCCCGGACGATGACCCAGGTGTTCGTCGAGGCGCTCAAGTTCAACCGGGAGAACCGCGGTTTCGCGTTCGTCGAGGACCTCTCGCCCTGCGTGACGTACAACGACACGTTCAAGGAGTGGCGGCAGAAGGTCGTCGACGTCGCCAAGCTGCCCGGGTACGACGCGACCGACCGCAAGGCGATGTTTAGGCTCTGCCTCGAGACGATGGACTCTGGCAAGATCCCGATCGGCGTCATGCACCGGCCCGCGCCCGCGGTGACGACCCCGAACGCCCTCGAGCTCAAGCTTCTGCCCGACCTCGTGGGACCCGCCGCGGCCGATATCGGCCTCGCCGCGAACCTCCCGGCGTACCAGAAGCTCCTCAAGGGCGCCGCGTAGACGGGGCTCCCGCCGCATGCGGTTGGGCATCGACGACACCGACAGCCCGAAAGGCGGCTGCACGACGTTCGTCCTTTCACAGGTCATCCTCAAGGCGTCGTCCCTCGGATTCGACCTGATCGGCGAGCCACGACTCGTCCGGTTGAACCCGAACGTTCCGTTCAAGACCCGCGGGAACGCCGCGCTCTCGGCGACCTTCGGCCACGGCCGGGGGGCTCGTCGGAAGGTTGGTCGGACGCCGGAGGGACCGCTCTGGGCGTTCGAGCGCGCCCGCGAGCTCGATGACGCTCAGGCACACCGGTTGTTCGAAGGGGCCTGGGAGACCGTTCTGGAGGGTTCCCACCTCCGGGAGGAGGGGACCGACCCGGCCCTCGTCGCTACCCGGCGGAAGCTTTCGTCCGGGCTCTACTGGAAGGCGGTCCGTTCGGTGGTGCCGGTCGATCTCGTCGAAGAGGAGCTTCGAGGTAGCGGGGCACTCTACCGGACCCACGGATCTTCCCGGGGCCTCGTCGGGGCGGCCGCGGCCGCCGCCTGGCCAGGGACGCACCCCACCTGGGAATTGATCTCCTATCGGTCCCCGGAGCGCGAAGGAAGCCGCCGGAACGTCGACGCCGCGAGCGTCCGAAGGGCCGAGGCGAAGTTCCCGGAGCTGTTCCTCTGCCACGACCTCCGGACCCGTCGGCTCCTGGTCGCGCCCCACACTTGCTGCCCGATCCTGTTCGGACTGCGCGCGACGAGGCCCGGTCGACTGTTCGCGGCAGCCCGGATGGTCGAATCAGAACCGGTCGAGCGTTCAATCCTCTTCCGGACGAACCAGGGGAGCGGAGACCACATCGCCCCGCGGGCGGCGGCCGACATCGCCGCCTTTGAGCCCGGCTCGGTCCGTGGCTCGGTCAGCTCCCCGCCGCGGGTGCTCCCCGGCGGACACGTGACGTTCGGGGTTATCGATCTCGCCGGTGGGGCCCTCTCGTGCATCGCGTTCGAACCGACGAAGGAGCTCCCAAATGTTGCCCGGTGGCTGCGTCCCGGCGACCGGGTGAGGGTGTGGGGCGGGCGGGGCGAGGGCACCGGATTCAACCTCGAAGGGATCGAGGTGCTCCACTGGGGACGGTGGGAAGGCCGCCAGGCCCCGCCGAAATGCCCGGAGTGCAAGAGGTCGGCATCCTCCCTCGGCCGCAACCGCGGGTACCGGTGTCCGAAATGCCGGCGTCGGCTCCCGCCGGAGGCGGCGGCCCAGATCCCGCGGAGGCCCCCTTTCCGGCTTGGACGGTTTCTCCCGACCCCGTCGGCGCGGCGCCACCTCGCCCGGATCGGGCCGGAGTCGCCTTTGCGCCTGCTATGAGATAGCCCGCCACAGGCGGTGAGATGGATTTATACCGGCGCCGTGATTGAACGGTCTCTCTCGGGGGGAAACTCCATGGGTTCCGTAGCCGCCCGCACGCTCGCCCTGTTCGTCGCGATCATCGCCATCTTCGTGGTGGCGGGGGGTCTCCTTGGCGAGTTCCTGACGCACTCCTACATCCTGGGCCTGGTCTCCGCGCTCGCGATCTCCCTCGTGATGAACCTCGTCTCCTACTTCTTCTGCGACCGGTTCGTCCTCTGGTCGAGCCACGCCCGCATCGTCACCGAGGCCGAGGTGCCCCGGCTGGGGCGCATCGTCCGCGAGCTCGCCCCCCAGTTCGGGCTCGTCTCCCCCCGCCTCGCGCTCATCCCCACGCAGACGCCCAACGCCTTTGCGACAGGCCGGGACGAAAAGCACGCGGTGGTCGCGGCCACCGAGGGGATCCTGCACATGCTCAACGACCGGGAGCTTCGCGGGGTGCTCGCGCACGAGCTCGCCCACGTGAAGGACCACGACATCCTCCTCATGACGTTCGCCGCGACCCTGGCGGGAGCGATCTCCTACGCCGCCCAGATGGTGTTCATCTCCTCGTTCTTCGGCGGCGGGAACGGCCGGGGCAACCAGAACTTCCTGATCGTGATCCTCGCCGCGATCACCGCGCCGATCGCCGCCATGCTGCTCCAGCTCGCCATCTCACGCTCCCGGGAGTCCCGCGCGGACGAGGTCGGGGCCCAGACGATCGGCGACCCGAACTCTCTCGCGGACGCCCTCACGAAGATCGAGATGGGCAACCGGGCCCAACCGATGGCGTTCGGCTCGCCGGCGACCTCGAGCCTGTACATTGTGAACCCGTTCCGGGGCAGCTGGTTTGCGAGCCTGCTCTCGACCCACCCCCCGATCGCCGAGCGGATCGAGCGCCTGCGGAACATGCAGCTCGACTACAGCTACCGGATGCGGGTGGCCGGCCCGTCGTTCGGGCCCAGTGTGCCGAAGGGAATATCCAGAACCTAGGGCGTGGGCCTTTCGAGGGCCCCCGTGCAGCACTGTCCGGTATGTTCTACGGATAACCCGGACGACGCGCTCGAGTGCCAGCGCTGCAAGCTCTCCATCGAACTGTTCGGCGCGGTCAAGGAGGCCGCCGGGGAACCGGCACCGGACCCGAAATACCTCGCCACGATCGGGGAGATCCTCTCGGCCGCCGGCGCGGAAGGGATGCCCGAAGTCGCCGTGGAGTCGGTGGGGGCGCGCCTGTTGAGGCCGGCCCGATTTCCGTCAGTGAACCCTCCGAGTGCCTCCCCCGCTCGGCCCGCCGGCCCGAGACCGGTCGATTCGCTTCCGGCGCTGCCGGCCCTCCCCCCGGGGGACGTTGTTCCGACCTTGCGACGCCAACTTGCCGAGTACCTCACCCTCGCCCGTCGGCAGGGGATCGACACGACGCTCTTCCGCGAGCAGGTCCGCCAGGCGACCGAGAGCGAGAACCGGGAGGCACTTGAGGCGCTCACCCGCGAGCTGTTCGTCCACATCACCTCCGCGCTCGCCGACCAGTACCAGTCGCTTCTGGGACGCCGCAACGAGCTCGCTGGACTCCTCTCCACCGCCTCCGCCGACGTGGAGCTCGAGAGCTGCCGCAGCTCCATCGCGCTCGGCGACATGGGCGGGGCGCAGCGCCGGCTGCGGCACATCGACGACTCGCTCACGCTCCTCGAGGACGAGTGGGCGACCGTCCAGATCCTGCTCACCGAGGCCGACCTTCTGAGCGAAACGTTGCGGGAGCTCGGGACCGACCCGGCGCCGGCGCTCGGACCGCTCGCCGAGGGCCGCCGTCTCGCCCAGGGGGGAGACCGGGAGGCCGCCGAGCGACTGCTCGCCCGCGCGACCCTTGCCCTCTGGACCCTGCTGAGCCCTTCGTTCTACCACGAGCTCAACCGAATCAAGGACGCCGTCCTCCGAATGCGCGAGGAGGGTCAGGACGTCGGGCCGACGCTCCAGCACCTGCGCGAGGTCGCGGCCTATCTGAAGCACCGCAACTTCGGGGCGCTCATTGCGAGCTACCGCCGCTTGCGCGAGGCGGTCGCCCTCTCCCCCCTCGGCCCCCCGGGCCCCGTCTCCGGTTCCAAGGGACTCGCCGCGACCCGGTCGACCTAGCGATTCGATAAGAGCGGCCGACCGTTCCTCTGACCGTGACGCACCAGGCGCTCCGGGGATTTCGGGACTACCTGCCCCCCGACGCCGGCGCCCGCTCGCAGATCTTCGGGCGGATGCGCTCGGTCGCCCGCCGCTGCGGGTTCACCGAGCTCGAGGCGCCGTGCGTCGAGAGCCTCGAGCTGTTCCAGGTGAAGAGCGGCGACGAGATCCGCGAGCAGGCGTGGGCGTTCAAGGACAAGGGCGGCCGGGAGGTCGCCCTGGCTCCGGAGACGACCCCCTCGCTCGCCCGCATCTTCGTCGACCGGGCCAAGAGCGAGGCGCTCCCGGTCAAGTGGTTCACCTACGCCAAGCTCTGGCGATACGAGGAGCCGCAGTCGGGCCGGACGAGGGAGTTCTCCCAGTTCAACCTCGACATCCTGGGCGTGCCCGGCGTGGAGGCCGAGGCGGAGCTGCTCGCCAGCGCGGCCCTCCTGATGGACGAGGTCGGGGCGAAGGACCTCTACGCCTTCCGGGTCAACGACCGGGCGCTCGCAGAGGGTCTCGGTAAGCACTTGGGCGCCACCGACCTCCCGAGGTACTTCCGTTCGCTCGACCGGGCCCGCAAGCTCCCGCCGGCCGAACTCGACAAGGAGCTCGTGGCGAGCGGCGTGGCGGAGGCGGCGCGCTCCGAGCTCTACGCCCTCCTCAAGATGGCGGAGGGCGGGGTCTCGGACGCCTCGAGCGCGTTCGCCCGCATCGAGGCGTTGGGGATCCCGGAGCCCGGACCGGTCGGCCTCACCCGGTTGCGCCACCTGTTCGACCTCGTCACGCGCCTCGGTCTCTCCGATCGCGTCGTCTTCGACCCGTCGCTCGTCCGGGGTCTCGCCTACTACACCTCCGTCGTCTTCGAGGCGTTCGACCGCACCGGCGCCGGCCGGTCGCTCTTCGGGGGCGGCCGGTACGACCGGCTCGTCGAGCTGTTCGGGGGACCGCCGACCCCGGCGTGCGGGCTCGCCATCGGCGACCAGACCCTCGAACTGCTCCTGAGGGCGCACGATCGCTGGCCGGCCGGAGAGCCCGGGCTCGACACCTACGTGGTGGCCGTCACCCCCGCGGAGGTGCCCACCGCATTCGAGTGGGTGCAGAGGCTGAGGCGCGCGGGTGTCGCCGCCGACTGCGACCTGATGGCACGCTCGCTCTCCCGACAGCTCAAGGAGGCTTCGCGGCGCGGCGCCCGTCGGGCGCTTATTCTGGGGCCGAAGGAGGCCGCTCGTGGTGTGGTCGTGGAACGTGACCTTTCGACGGGCTCGCAGCGTGAACTGACACCGGATGCGGTGCTACCACCGGCGTGATCGACTCGATCGTCGGCCCGTCCCACAACAGGATGCCGTCCGGCGACTCCGCGCCGTCGACGAAGCCGTACCAGTAGACCACGGCCCCCTCGCCGAACAGTTCCGTGTACGGACCCAGCTGGCGCTTGAGGTTGCGCCGCAGCTCGACGTCGTCGCCGAAGTTCGCCTTGGACTCGATCCACGCGAGCTTCTGGCCGTAGAAGATGATCGGTTGGTCGAGGAGAGCGTCGGGGGTCTTCTGGAACTTCCCCCGGAGGTCCTTTTCGGTCCGGTACCCGATGTGGTGCTGCTCGAGCCAGTTGTAGAGGCGCTCCTCCCCCTTTCGCCCGCGCTCGCGCTGGAGCTCCATTCCCTGCGGCGAGTAGATCAGGTCGTGGGCGAGAAGCTCCTTGACCTCCTTGTGCAGGCGCTCGTCCGGCGCCTCCTCGGGATGCAGGAACGTCTGCCAGACCCGCCGCCGGGGGATCTTGAGCTCCGTGAGGAGAAGCTGGCCCATCAGCACCGGCGGAAACCCGAAATCCCGGGCGATCTCGAGCAGCGTCTGGCCCTTGCGCCACTGGTGGGCGAGGCGGCCGACCTGGCGCTTCACAACGTAGAAACGACGGGTGGCGTCGCGGGTGACGCGGTGTGTGTGGATGACGAACAGGAGCTCCTCATCGAGGTGTTCGGCGTGCGCCACGCGGCGCACGTCCTCGACGGTGGCGAGCGTATCGTAAAGGCGTCGGTAAGTCTCCCGGTCCATCCGCGAGCGGCGGGGCGGTCGGCCCGGCCCTTCCGATGGCGTGCGAGACCTGGTTCGCTAAAAGGTTGCCCGGGGCGCACGGGGGTGGCGAAGACGCCGCGTCGTTCGGGGGAAAGTGGAAACGGCGGGCGCCGCGAAGCGGTGGGTGGTCAATCCTTCCAATCGATGCCGATCGTTCGCAAGCCGAGCTTGGGGATCGGGGTCGCCACGCGCTTGTGGCGGTTCGCGGCGACGCGGCGGATCACATCCTTCACCCGGTCGACCGGAACGCCGGTGCGTTCGGCGATCTCCGACTCGCTTCTCAACTCCTCGATCCCCCGGAGGATCCGGTCGAGGTCCCGGTACGGCAGGCCGAGCTCCGCCTCGTCTGTCTGGCCCTCCCACAGGCCGGCGCTCGGGGCCCGGTCGAGGACGCTCGCGGGCAGGCCAAGCCCCCGCGCGAGCTCGTAGACCTGGCTCTTGTAGAGGTCGCCGAGCGGCAGGAGGTCCGCCCCGCCGTCACCGAACTTCGTGAAGTACCCGAGCAAGATCTCCGACTTGTTCCCCGTCCCCATCACCCTAAGGTGTTCTTCGCGGGCGACCGCGTAGAGGATGGTCATGCGGATCCGGGCGACGATGTTGCCTTGCGCGAGCCGGTCCGTCACCTCGGGAAGGGTCGCCTGGAACGCCTCCTCAATCCGCTCGAGGCGGACCGTCCGCGAGCGGATCCCGAGCGACCGGGCGTACTCGCAGGTCTCCTCCTCCAGCGCCTTCGGGTAGCGCCGGTCGGGGAGCAAGAGTCCCATGACGCGCTCGGCTCCGAGGGAGTCCCGGGCGAGCCGTGCGGCGAGCGCCGAATCGACCCCACCGCTCAGGCCGACGATCACGCCGTAGACGCCGGGACCCCGGGCGTGCGCTCTCAGGAACTGGTGGATCGACGCCGGGGCGTACGACGGCAGGCTCGGAGCGGCGCTCATGCCTCGATGCCGAGGGGCTCGAGGGCCGAGAGCGATCGCCACGTGGCCCGGCAGGCGCAATCGAGGGCGTCGAGCGGGCCGAACTCCTGCGAGAGCGACGCCTCCTCGATCGCTTCCAGGACCGCCCGGTCGCACTCCCCGCAGTTGTGGGGACCCCGGGGAAGCCCTCCGGCGGTCGGGAACGAGACGAGACGCGTCGAGTTGCGGATCCTTGCCCCCTCCCTGAGGACGTCCACCAGGCTCCAGAGCCACGGCGGCCGGTACCGTCCCCGTCGGAAGAGCCACTCCACGACCGTGCCGTTCTGGATGTGGACGGGGTTTACCGAGAGCGTGTCGAATCGCGAGGCGGCGAGCTCGATCGACCGAGCGACGTCGTGCGCCGCCTCGTTCTCCGTGAGGTACGGCGGCTTGAGGAGGAGGTATCCCTTCGCCTGGAGCCCGAGGGCCCGGACTCGGTCCGCGGCCTCGAGATACTCCTGGGGTGTCGAGCCCTTGTTCACGAACCTTGCCAGCACCTCCGGCTGGGTCGACTCGAGCCCCTGCGCCACTTCGAGCTCGCCCGGGAACGCCTCCTTGAGCGGCAGGAGGTTGGCTTCGGTAATGAACTCGGGGAGCGTCTCGAACAGGAAGCGACGGGCCTTCCCGGCGAAGGCGCCCACGATGCGCCCGCGCGAGACGGGGTCGACCTCCCGGTCGTCGAGGAAGCTCCCCGAGGTGTAGACCTTCACGTACGGCTCCCCCTGGTAGCGGGCCAGCGCGTGGGCGAGCTGCTCGGCGAGCTCCTCCGGGGTTGCCGAGCGGCCCAAGGTGTCCTTTGAGTAGCCGCACATCGAACAACCCTTGGCGTCGGCCCAGTAGCAGCCGCGGGTGCGTAGGATCAGCACGAACGCGCGGACCCGCTCGGTGCCGAGCGCCTCGGGCTCGGTCCACAGGTTCACGTAGCGCGACGCCGACTCGGGGCCACCCGCCGCCGGACGGCGGTCGTGCGCGACGTTCCCGGCGACGGAGGGCAAGGCTACGTCTCCTCCACGTCGACGTCGACCACGTCGCCGTCCTTGAGCGATAGACTGTCCCTCAGCCGTTCGGGGGCGATCAGCTCGACGACATCGCGATGGTGGGTGCGGTCCGGAATGATCAGGTGACCGAGGGCGCTGCGCAGCTTCGCGGGATAGCAGCTCGCCCCGCCGAACGTCCGGCCCCCGGACTCGAAGCCGTCGATCCGGATCCCGTTCCAGTGCCGGACGGCGCCGACCCGCTGCATCTCCTTCTCCCCGACGCGGACGTTGAGCGTCCCGGGATACGGCTCGTAGCCGAGCTTGCTCGCGAACTGGATGACGTACCCCGGTTGGCTCAGGTAGTAGCGGCCCTCACCGAGCCCGGACGCGACCGCGCCGGCAAACCGGCAACTCCCCGGTCCCTCGAAAAGTCGCCGGTAGCCATGGTACTCCTGGCGGAGCGTCTCCATCGCCGCGTCGCTGAGCTGGACCTTCTGGCGGCGCGCGGCGAGGCTGCGCGTGATGAGCCCGCCCGCCTCCAGGGAGAGTAGGTAACGGTCCGCGGCCTGCTGGCTCACCCCGAGCTTCTCTCCCAGATCGCGGCTGGTCACGACGACCGGTCCTTGCGAGGCCTTGGCGGCCGCGAGCAGCTTGAGGAGCTCGAGCTCCTCGCCCTTGACCTTCGGACGGCGGCCGTGTGCCGTCACGCGCTCTCAACCCCCGCTTACGGCGCGCGGCCGATACCGCCGGGCGGGGCGTTCAGGCTGACGACGTTCGAGCCGCGGAGAACGACGCGACCGAGGCGGCGCGAGAGCTCTTTCGTCGTCTCCTCGGAGTCGTCGAGCACAATGTTGAGGTGCTCGTCGAGCCCGACCAGCTTTCCGGTGAGCACCCTTCCGTCCTTGAGCTGGACGTGGACCGGCTGCTGGACGAGGCGCTCGATGAGCGCGGCGGGATTCCCCGACACGGCTCCGAGACCCGGGCCGTTTCCTTAAGGCTTTTGACGGCCGATCCGCGACCCTGGCCGGGCGGAGTGCCCCGCCCTCTCCTCCGGCAAGGAGGCGGCGCGGCATGAGGGATGGATCTCGAGAAGGTTTTTCCGCGGGCGCCGACTCACGGGGCCGATGGAGTGCGCCAAGTGCGGGAAGAAGTTCTTCCAGCACTCCCCGGTGAACGCCCTCTGGTGCGATACGCAGTCGATCTTCCTCTGCCGGAAGTGCACCACCCCCACCGCTCCCAAGGCCGCCCGTAGATGCCCTCTGTGCTCCGGGCCCGTCTCGGCGGCGCTCTCCATCGGGTTCCCCATCGCCCTCTTCTTCCTCGCGTTCCTCCTCGTCTTTGGCTTTCTCGTGCTGCAGGAGAATGACTTCCGGGCGGCCCTCGAGTCGACGCCCGAGGTCGCGGTCTCGGCGATTCAGCCGGGGGAGCACGTTCGCCTCTACGGCTGGATCTCCTCTACCCACAATCCGGTCCTCTCCGCCTTCTACACCGCGAACGCGAAGGGTGGGGGTTATTGGACGTGGAGCGGCTACGACTTCTCGCTCGTCCAAGGGAACTCTTCCGTGCTGATCGAGATCGGGGGAATGTTCGGAAATATCTACGGAACGCCGCCGGAGTTCCACGGGTCGGGCGAGGAATACTACTACAACGGCGACTACATTGCGATCGTCGGGACCGTCGTCTCCTCCGGCGGCGGTCTCGCGGTCCACGCCGAGGCCGCTGCGTCGTCCCCGACCGGCTTTGCGAGCCCGGGAGACCTTGACTTCGCCATCGCACCTTCGGGGTCGCGGCCGCGGCCGGGGGATTTGCGGTGTATGCCTACATCAGGGCTGTCCTGCGGGCACGTCAGCATGCCGCGCGGGTGCGCGAGCCCGGGATGTTCGACTATCGGCTCCCCGAACCGCCTTCGTGACACCGACCCCCCGAGAATCCGTTGCCCGATTGCACGGGCCCCGCACGCCGGGGTCATCGATAAGAGGCGGAGCGCGCCTCGTTCGAGCCGACGCGATGGCCGAGTCGAACGCGCCCCAGAAGGGCCTCGAGCACGTGACCATGGGCGACTCGAAGGTCAGCCTGGTCGCCGGCGAAACCGGGGGGCTTTCGTATCGCGGCTTCGACGTCAACGAGCTCGTCCCAGCCGCCTCCTACGAGGCCGTCGCCCACCTTCTCCTGTACGGTGACCC
>JAKIWY010000150.1 GCA_022749835.1 Thermoplasmata archaeon
ACGATCGCCCCCGTGGAGCCGATCATGTACTGGAAGGTGAGCACGACGACCAAGAGGCTCACGGTGAACGCCGAGAGCACGAGCGTCAGCGCGAGCTCGTTCGGCGACTTGTCGCGGCTCGCGCTCTCGACGAGCCGGATCATCCGGTCGAGGAAGCTCTCGCCCGGGTCCGAGGTGATCAGCACGACCGCCTTCCCCTGGAGCACCCGGCTCCCTCCGAGGACGCTCGTGTGGTCCCCCCCGCTCTCCCGGACGACCGCCGCCGACTCGCCGGTCATCATCGACTCATCGAGCTCGATCGCCCCGTCGACGACGTCCCCGTCCACGGGGATGGTGTCGCCGGGGAGCAGCGCGACGCGATCGCCCTTTCTGAGGGTGGCGGCGTTCACGCTGACCCGGCTCCCGTCGGCCTGCAGCTTTCGGGCCGGGGTTCCGCTGCGGACCTCGCGCAGCGTCTCCGCCTGGGCCTTCCCCTGCGCTTCGGCGACCGACTCCGCGAGCGTCGCGAACCAGAGCGTGAGGAACAGGATGCTCGTGATGACGAGGTAGTACGACCGGCTGAAGCCGGCGTGGGTGAGGTCGGGGAACGCGGGGGGGTAGAGCGTGACGATCGCGGTGAACACCGTGAAGACGTAGACGACGAACATCACCGGGTTGCGCATCATCCGCCTCGGGGCGAGCAGCCGGATCGAGTTGGCGAGGATGCGTAGCGAGTCGACCTTCGGGGCCCGTCGGTGGGCGAACGGTGCGCCCGGTGCCGGTCCTCCCATCAGAGCCCTCCGACGATCTGGGAGAACGGCCCGAGCATGAGGACCGGAAGGAACAGGAGACCGGCGAGGATGATCAGGAAGATCGTGAGGAACACCGTGAACGTGAGGGTCTCGGTCTTGAGCGTGCCGGGCCCGGGCGCGCGGATCTCCTCCTGGGAGAGCGAGCCGGCGATCGCCAGCATCGCGATCATCGGGAAGTATCGGCCGATCAGCATGACGAGAGCCCCGGCGACGTTGAAGAAGACGGTGTTGTCGTTGATCGGGCCCATCCCGCTCCCGTTGTTCGCCGCCTCGCTCGTGAACTCGTAGAGCAGCACGGTGAAGCCGTGCGGCGAGTAGCCGCCGACCGCCGTCTGGCCGAGCCCGGACCAGAAGGCGAGCGCGACCGGGACGAGGATCACGAACGGGTGGGAGAGGAGGGCGGCGGCCGCCCACTTCACCTGCGACATTCCGATCTTCTTCCCAAGGTACTCTGGGCTTCGGCCGACCATGAGGCCGCCCATGAACACGGCCAACACCACGTAGATCAGCAGCATCCCGAAACCGGCGCCGTCACCGCCGGGGGCGGACTGCAGGAACATCGCGAACAGTAGCGTGCTCTGCGCGAGCGGCGTTAGGGAGCCGAGCGACATCGAGGTCGACCCGGTATTGGTGTAGACCGAGGTGAACTGGAAGAGCGAGCTCTCCGAGATCGTAAAGCGCGTCTCGGCGCCGTAGAGGTATCCGTGCGACTGGTCGACCGCGCTCGGAAGGTACGGGTTCGAGCCTTCGAAGGTCACGAACATCACGAACCCGATCAGGAAGACGATGAGGACCGTCCCGATCAGCGGCCAGACCTCGTGGGGGCGGCGGACGATCCGGGCGAACGCGAAGGGGCTGGCGAGAGGGATGAGGAACATGAGGATGATCGCGGCGAAGTTCGTGAGCGCGGAGGGGTTCTGGAACGGGTGCGCCGCGTTCGCGGCAAAATAGCCTCCACCGTTCGTACCCAGGAACTCGATGGAGTTCCAGCTGGCCACGGGCCCGAGGGGGATCACCCCCGAGCCGCCGCCCAGCGGGAGCGTCGACACGGATTGGGAGAACGTCTGGGGAACGGAGAGGAGCGCAAAGACGACCGCCCCCAGGGTCGCGACGGGGATCAGGACCCTCGTGTACGTGCGCACGAGGTCGCTGTAGTAGTTGCCGAGACGCCCGTCCTTGCGGGAGAATCCCCGGGCGAAAGCGATGAACGCGCAGATGCCGGTCGCCGGGGAGAGGAACATCAGGATGCCTTCCCCGAACAGGGCGGCGAACAAGGAGACCTGCAGCTCTGGTGAGTAGTGCTGGAAGTCGGTGTTCGTCCCGAAGGAGCTTGCGGTATGGAAGGCGAGATGCCAGCTCATGTTCGGTGCGCCGAGCGCGTTCCACGGGAGGCCCGCCTGGACCTGGAAGAGGATGAACGCAGCCAGTATGGCGAAGGCGTCCGTCAGGATCAGCGCCCGGGCGTACTCCTTCCAACCCATCGGGCGCCGTGGGTTGACCCCGAGCAGCCAGAACAGCCGGGACTCGATCGGCAGGGCGATCGCGTCCCAACGGGAGTAGCGACCCGTGTAGACATTGGCGAGGTAGTGGCCGAAGAACGGGGCGATGGCCACCGCCAGAACGATGGTCAGGACGACCTCGGGGAGCGAGCCGACGGGGATCACGGGGGCCCCCCCGAGGGGCGCGCGGGCGCTTCAGCCAGCGCTGACGAGAACCCGGGCCCGAAGGGGCCGGGGCACCGACCGTCCCCCGAAAGGTGCTTCGTGGCCGCTCCGCCGCCCCGCGAGGAGCGCCCGCGTCCGCTTTAGGCGTGACGGTGGGGCGGTCGGTCCCACCCACCCTGCCGTTCCTGCGGCAGGTCTATGAGAGGGTCGGCATGCGCCCCCCGACCGGCCCGGCCGCGTCGAGCTTTGAGCAAAACCTATAGCGGCCCCCCCGGCATGCGCCGGTCGTGCCCGAACCGCCGGACCCGATCATGATCCAGGTGACCGTCCCGCTCCCGATCGCGATGGTCTATACCGCCTTCATCGAGCCGGAGAAGATCTCGGGGTGGATGGCGGAGGCGGCGGTCGTCGAACCTAGGGTCGGGGGCCGCTACGAGATCACGGTGACCCAGGGCGAACCGTTCGCCAGCCATGGGAAGGTGACGATGCTCACCCAGGATGTGGACATCGGCTTCAGCTGGGAGGCGCCAAGCCAGTTCGCCTCCATCATGAATCTCCCGCACCTGAAGACTTCCGTCTACCTGCGCCTCCAGGAGTCCCCGGAAGGGATCGACGTCACGCTGGAGCACTCGGGCTGGGAGGGCGGCGACGACTGGGAGGACGCCCGCTCCTGGCACTTCCACTTCTGGGACGACCGGCTCCACCGCTTGAGGGATTTCATGCTCAAGGCGGCGTACGGGTAGGCGGCTCCTCCGGGAGCCCCTCGCTCCCCTTCGATTCCGCGCCCGCGTCGGACGGCTCGTCGTCGTAGTCGTCGATGACCAGCGAGGGGATGGAGCGCTGGCGGCCCCGGGTCTTCAGCGCCACGATAACGATGGCCGCGGCCACCGCCATCCCGGCGGCCACTTCCACGAGCTCGGGCGCATGCGAGACGTAGTAGGGGACCGCGGAGTCGGCGATCTGGACGGCGACCGAAAGCCTCCCCCAGTAGCCGGCACCGCTGACGACACCCACGACGGTGACGGTCGTCGGGACGTTCGGGGCGAGTATCTCGATGGGAACCGTCCCGTCCGAGCCGGTCGAGGCGGCGCTCGGCTGGATACCCCCGAGACCGACGATCTGGAACGTCAACAGGACCCCGGAGAGCGGGACTCCCTGAGGGCTCGTCGCCCGGAAGGTGAGCGTGCCGCTGCTCCCGGGCCGGATCGTCAGGGTCGACGGCGCGACGCTCAAAAGGACCTCCTGGGCGGGGGTCAACGAGACGCTCGAGGCAGCGCTGCCGGAGTAGCCGAGGAGCGTGACGGTCGCCCGCACGTTGTCCGAACTGTTCTGGGTAACGTTCGGCGTGAAGAAGACCACCTGGCCGCCTCCGGTGCCACCGGTCCCGACGGTCGACGGAAGGAACGTCCCTCCGAGGGAGTCGGCGAAGTACACCGGCGCGCCGGGTATGGGCGTGCCGGAGGCGTCCGTCACGTTGACGAAGGCGACGATCGTCTGGGTAGCGACCGCGGCACGAGGGACGAGGTTGAGGGAGACGACCACCGGGACCGGTCCCCCGGACCACAACAGGGTGCCGTTGGTGGCGTTGGCGATCGAGGTGCCCGTCTCGAGCTCCCCGGGAGCAAGGGACGCGTGCTGGGCGCGGCCCTCCACGCCCCACTGGGGGCCCCCGTTCTGGGCGAACGTCGTCACTCCGTCCGTCGGAAGGTACCACCCGCTGCCCGGCCGATGCACGGCCAAAGCGAGGGGAATCGCAAAGCTCGATGGGGCGACGAGTCCACCCTGGTACAGCGCGACCTCGCTGAAGGAGACGCCCGGAAGCCACGTGGAGCTCGACGCCTTGAAGTCGAAGCTCGCCGCGGTCGTGTTCGCCCCGAACGGTTCGCCGTTCACGGTGAGCTCCCAGGTGGTCCCGCTGACGCGCTCGAGGGCGAAGTCGTAAGAGTCGCCCGGGAGGATCGAAAGGAGTGTCCAGTACTCGAGGAGGACCGTCGTGTCGCTCTGGTTCTGGAAGACGGTGAAGAAGGCGGTCGGCGACAGCCGGTCGTTCTGGAAGAGACCGAACACCGCCTCGTAGGTTCCGACCACCTCCTCCGCTCCCGCCTGGAACGACGAGTTCGCCGGGAAGGAGGCGGGAAGGTAGGCGGTCAGGTTTACCCGGACCCCGTCGTTCGGCACCGCGTTGGCGTCGTTC
>JAKIWY010000151.1 GCA_022749835.1 Thermoplasmata archaeon
AGCACCGCCTCGCCCTCGGCGAACGCCCCCGAGAGCATCTTCTCGAAGAGATCCCGGGTCTCTTCGGGTGTTTGGGATCGCTCCGGGCAGCCGGCCCCGAGGGCGCGATTGGACCGCAGTAGCTCGGCCGGGCAGCGGCAGACGTAGGCGGCTCCCTTGTCGATCACCCGACGGGCCCACTCGTAGAAGATCGGCAGCCGGTCCGACTTGTAGTAGACCGAGTCCACCGCGACGCCGGCGATCGCAAGGTCCTCGCGAATGCCGTCGAACATATCGGGGTCGATCCGCTTCTCCTCGGAGCCGACGGTGTCGTCGAACACGAGGAGCAGCTTTCCGTGGTGCAGGCGCCGGTAGTAGTCGTTGACGAACAGCATGCGGGCGTTGCCGACGTGGAGCCGGCCGGAGGGGAACGGCGCGAGCCTCAGCACCACCGCTCCGTCGACGGCCCCCGGAAGGGCCGGAAGCTCCCCCTCCGCACGGTGCACGGTCGGCGCGCGGGCCGGCTCGGAGCCGCCCAGGCGTTCGAGCTCGGCGGCCTGAACGCTCGCCGAGAGCGAGGAAATCTCCTGGGCGAGCCGCTCGACGAGCAACCCGAGTTCCGCGCGCACCGCGCGGGCGGACGGGTCCGTGGCGAGGAGGCGGGAGAGGATCGGTCCGGGCCGGGCGACCCCGCCGTGGGTGACGGCGTTCTCGAGCGCGAGCCGGCGGACCCGCTCTTCGTAGGGGGAGGCGGCGGCCATCGGCGCAGCGAGCTTGGGTTGGCTTAAGAGAGTTCGCGCGGCGCTCCCACCGGCGACCGGGGCGAGCGCGCGAGGGCGCCGTAGCGATGTTCTCCTTCGGCGACCGCCTGGGAGAGCGAGAGTTCTCCGCGCAGTACCCGGTCGGCGAGGGCGCGGGGAATCGTGAACCGACCCCCGCTGTCCATGCGGCTGAGCCGCTGCACATCGGCGATCTGACCCGGCGTGACCCGCAGCGCCATTCGGCCGCTCACCGCACGACCCGGCGTGCCAGCGATCGTCCCGGCGGCCGCGGTGTCCCCCGGTCGTCGGCGACCCGGTGGGGTCGTCCCCGCCTCGTCCACGAGCTCCACGGGCCGGTGCAATGGGAGCAGCGCGTTCACGATCCGGTTGCGCCGGGCGGGGTCGCCGCTCCCCACCCGAAAAACGATCCCGTGAGCGGTGAACCTCTGCTTGAGATGTTCGCCGAGCTCGGCGACGGCCTCGGGAGAATCCAGGACCCCTTCGATCAGCCGATGGCCGTCCTGGAGGACCGCGAATCCGGGCCGCGGGCCGGGGTCGATGCCGACGATGACGTCGCCCGAGCCGCCTCGGGCGGTGAGGATGCTCTGGACGTACGCGATCAGCGCGGTGTGGTCGGTCTCAGGGCGCACGGCGATGACGTCCGGGTGTCGGATCGCCTGGGCCTCGTCCGGGGTCGTAAGGACGACTCCGACCCGGTCCGGAATCTTCTGCCCGGGGACCAAGCCCACGAGCGGTATTCGGCGATCCCGGAGCGAAGGGGCTAGGTCGGCGTAGAGTGCCGAATCCTTAGTCACCAGCGCCGCGCACCGGGTTCTCAACGGCGGCGCTGACGGTCAAATACGGCTTATAGTTTACCGGAGCGTGGTCGTCTGCACGAACTGCTCGACCGTCGGCGCCACCGGTGCGCTCTTCTGCCTCAAGTGCGGCCGGACCTTGCCACAAGGGGAGCCGGCGGTGGTGGTCGCCGCCGCTCCCGGGGTCTACCTGTGGAACGCCGCGTCCCCGACCCTGGGAGCCGGCGTCCCTCCTCCCCCTCAGTGGATCCCGAGGGAGCTGCAGGGACGGGCGATCCATTGCCCGCGCTGCAACACCCTGATATCGCCGGTGGCTGTAGTCTGTCCCGTATGCCAAGCGGAGCTGCGCGGGAGCGGCGCGGCCGCCGGGGCCGTCGAACCGCCACGATGATCCGCGTGGCCCACGAACGGGTCGCGGATCTCTTCGGCCTCGCCCTCTCGGAGTCTGCCGGAGGCTCCTCGAGCCTAGCGGACCGCTACGTCACGATCGCGCGGCGAGTCGGGATGCGCTACAACGTCCGCTTTCCCCCAGAATACCGGGAGTACTCCTGTCGGGCCTGCTCCGTGTTCTGGGTGGAGGGGCGGAGTGTGCGCACTCGCTTGCGCTCGGGCGTGAGGGTCCGCACCTGCCTACGCTGCGGGCACGTTCGTCGGGTCCCGCTTGGTGTGCGCACGAGCTCGCCGATGGCGACCGCGGAGTTCACGCGACCCTTGCCGGGAACCCCCGGGGAACCGGCGGCAGTGGACGAAGAGGGCCCGATCGATTTCGACGATATGGAAGAGTAGGTCGGTGCACCCCCTTGGGATCTCCCCGGGGCCCCGGGAACCGTTGGCAGCCCCACGATAGGGTCGGTCGGAGGGCAAGACGAATAAGCCCGGTCGCACCCATGACATCGCGCGCCGGGGTGGCCGAGTGGCCAAAGGCGGCAGACTCAAGATCTGCTCTCGCAGGAGTTCCCAGGTTCAAATCCTGGCCCCGGCAGCCGAACGTTCCGGCGAGCTCCTGTTCGAATTCCGCGGGGCTTCCCAGAGTGGTGGATGTGGGTCGAGCCCCTCAGACTCCGTACGCCTCATCGTGGTGCGCCAGTCGTAGCAGCCGTACGGCTCCGAGCTCCGATTTGGGCTCAAACAACAAGACGAACGACCCGCCGACATGAACTCGCCGGACCCCCTGGAGGGGGGCGCGCCGGGGCTTGTAGGGCATAGGATTCTCCAGAATCTGGTCGACCTTGGCATCGACCGCACGCTTGAACCCGGCGTTTCGGGAACAGAGCTTCTTGTAGTCGCCTTCGAACTCGGGTGAGACCCGCAGCTCCCACATTTCAGGGGCGTTCTTTCAGCAGATCATCCACCGACCGTACCGCCCGAAACTTTCCGCGCCGAATCCTCTGGACTTGGCCGACGAAGGCCGGGCGAAGGGAGGGGTCTAGGATCTCCTCCTCGTACGCCGAGACGATGCTCTCAATCGCCTCCGACTTACCCCGAAGTCCATCTCGAGCCTTGACAACGTTCACCACTCGGTTGGCATGTTCCGAGAGCTCCACGACCGCTTTCGGCATATCCGCTGATAACTTCACGTAACTTCGAAATATAAAGCGACTGGGCCGGTCTCTTCCAGGCCTTGGGCCGGAATCGAGAACTGGCCGACGTGTTACCGATCCGAAATGTTCTGCGATGTCACGCCCCGGAATCGAGCGATCGGCCCTCTGGAAGATCCTTGAATCTGACAGGTAAGCGAGACAGCGTGGGGGCACCGGAGCGTGGAAGGGCCTACCGAGCGTTTCGAGCGCCACCACGGAGGGTTCGACCGGGGGGAGGCGGAATCTTCCTGGAGTAAGGCAGCGAGGCACGGGAAGGTCGCGTTGGGGGCTCCGCGCCCTGGGCTGGGATTCAACGGAGGCCGAGATACCGTTCCTTCGCCCGCGCGACGTGGGGCCCCGGAAGTGCCGAGGCGACGATATCGCCTACAGTGCCTGCTTCGTCGATGAAGAAAGTGACCCGCTTTGACACACCGATGAAGGAGAGGACCCCGTAGGATCGCGCGATCGCCTTCGATGGGTCCCCCACGATAGGAAACGTCGCGCGGCAGTCGGCTGCGAACCGGCGCTGGGTCTCTGCGAAGTCGACGCTGATCCCGACGACTTCGACACCGTTGTCCGCGAGCGCGTGGGAGATCTCGGCGAACTGCCTCGTCTCGCGCGCGCACCCCGCAGTGAATGCCTTAGGGAAGAAGTAGAGGACCACCTTTTTCCCTCGCAGCCCCGCGAGGCGGAACCTCTCCCCTCTCGAGTCGACCGCCTCGAAATCCGGGGCGGGGCTGCCGGTAGCGATCATTGCGGCGACCCACCGGGGAGACCGCCGGCAAGACGGCTCACGGTCACCCGAGCCGACGCCTCCCGTCGGTTCACCAGGATGGAACAACTCAATCGGGGACCTGCCGTCGAACAGCACCAAAGTTCCGGGGGATGTCGGCTCCAACGTGCGGGATCCCCCCCCATCCGATCTACCCTCTCCGGCCGTCGCCGTCCGTCCGGGTCCTCCCCCGGCGGGTTCAGTTCGAAATCCCCCCGATGGGACGGGAGCTCCCTAAGGTCATCAGTACCATCATGCACCCGAGGTCGATGTGCCCCCCCGCCCTGGGGGCAGGTGCCGCCGGCGGCCGCCGCGCCGTGCGGATCGGGCGGCGCAGGGGATGAAACGTTCGGAGCTCTCACCCCGTCCGCCCTCAGGAGACCGGCATCGCAAAGGTCGGTTCGTACGACTCCGGCAGGGAACCGACGATCGGGAGCGCGTGCCCGCACTGCCGGCACCGGTTCTCCGGGGTGAGGTGCCAGCCGCGGATGATGAATCCGTACCGCTCGACCGCGACCGCCCCACATTCCGGGCAGTAGGTGTGCTCGAACCGGTGGCCCCAGATGTTTCCGAGGTAGACGTACTCGAGCCCTTCCGATTTCGCCACCGCGTGCAGCTTCTCGAGCGTGGGGATCGGGGTCTCGGGAAACTCGAGCATCTTGTAGTCGGGGTGGAA
>JAKIWY010000152.1 GCA_022749835.1 Thermoplasmata archaeon
TCTCGGAAGCTCGCCGTCGTCCAACAACAGCTCAGCTCACGGTCATCCGGACAACTGGCACGAGTTCCGCTACAATGCATCGCATCAGGGGGCCTCGCCCCTCTACGGCCCGGTCGTGAACTCGACCCTCTGGCACCTTTCGGGACAAGGAGTAGGCGGCGTCGCCTCGCCGGTGCAAGGTCCGGACGGTAGCGTTTACCAGGCGAACGGGCACGGATTCATCCGGCAGATCCGGTCCGATGGCCTGTTCGGGTGGTACTTCGCGATCCCCAAGCACCCGCAGGCGATCATCTCCACCCCGGCGATCAACGGCAAGGGGGATCTCATCTTTGGTACTCAGATCGGTATTCTTTACGAGGTATCGCCCCGGTTTGGCTCCACGGTCCCGTACGATATCGTCTGGACCGCGGCGACGGGTGGGGCCATCGAATCCTCTCCGGTGATCGGCCCGAATGGGACGATCTACGTCGGCAGCGACGACGGCAGCCTGTACGCGGTACGCGGGGGAGACGGGATTATCCTTTGGTCGTACGCCACCGGCGGCGCGGTTCGGTCGTCCCCCGCGGTCTCTTCCGGCGGTACGGTCTACTTCGGAAGCAATGACGGTCACCTGTATGCCCTCAATCCGAACGGCACGCTCGCCTGGGCGCTCAACACCGGGTCCCGGATCTTCTCCTCCCCCGCGGTCGGACCGGGTGGGATCGTGTACGTCGGAGGCATGAACGGACGACTGTACGCCGTCGACCCGAACGGGTCGCTCGCCTGGAGCTTCGCGACCAACGGCTCCATCAACTCCTCACCTGCGGTGGGCCCGGGGGGCACCATCTACGTCGGCTCGATGGACCATTCCCTCTACGCGATCGATCCGAACGGCACCGAGCTCTGGGCGTTTCCCACCGGAGGCCCGGTGTTCTCGTCCCCGGCCGTGGACGCCCGGGGCACCGTGTATGTCGGGAGCGAGGACCATCTTCTCTACGCGATCCTCGCGAACGGCTCCCTCCTCTGGTCGTTCGATACCTCCGGCACGATCCTCTCCTCGCCCGCCATCGGACTCCACGGGACCGTGTTCATCGCGAGCAGCGGCCTGCACGCGGGCCTGATCGCCATCGGCGGGCTGGTCACCCTGCGGATCAACGAGTACGGACTTCCGGCGGGCACCCACTGGAAGGTGACCGTCGGGGGAATCGTGGTCACGTCGGGAGGTGCCTACGCCCTGGTCCACCTTCGTCCCGGGCCGTACTCTTGGGTCACGGGCACCGTCAGCTGCGGCGTGGGCTGCCGCTACGATGGGAGCACCGGCTACGCCAACGTCGTGGGCTCGACCACCGTTTGGGTCTCCTTTCCGCAGCAGTTTCGAGTCACGATGTTCGTGAGCCCGGCGAACACCGGCAACACGACCCCCGGGAAGCACACCTCCTTCTGGGTCTACGCCAATGCGACCTTCCGGATCCGGGCGCATGCGGATCCATTCTACCACTTCAGCAACTGGACGACGACGTCGAGCCTCATCGTGATCACGAACCGCCACGCGTCGCGAACGTCCGCCACGATCTACGGCCCCGGTGACATCATCGCCAACATGGCTTGACCTGAAAGTGGGGGGAGCCGCCCCGGCGCGGTAGGGAATCCGAGCGCAAGCGATGCGCGCCTCCGACGGCTCCCGCCCGACGCCGCTGCGCCGGGCCCGACGCCCGCTGAGAACGGGTGAACCGGTCCTCAGGTAGCGGTTACGTTGTAGGTCCAGAAGACCCGACCGCCGCCCGGATGGATGATGAACGTGAGCGGGTCCCCGGGGCTGACGTTCCAGACCTTGGGGTGGGTGGAGTTGCCGAGGTAGCGGGTGGAAAGCCCGAACAGTGTCATACCCCGGTGATTGAAGCTCTGGGGCCGGAGAAAGACCCCGATGTGGTCCTTGTACGTGCAGGATACTCGCCCGGCGGACCAGTTGTGGCTCCCTCCCCCGTGGTCGACGATCTCCAAGTTGAACCCGACCCTTCCACAGCCGTTGAAATCGTAGCCGCCTCCCGGAAGGGCGATCAGTCCCGGGCGACGGTCGAAGCCGCAAGAGCCGGCGGTGATGTGGATCCGGCCACGGATGTCGGACGAGTTGAATCCCGAAACGGTGCCGGCCGTGCAGGTGTAGGCCGTCTGGACGCCGGTCGTCGAGCCGCCGGGGAGCGGGACCGTTCCCACGGAGGGAACGACGGAGGGGACTAGGAGAACCACGACCGCGCCAAGGGAAAGGACGGCCGCGCCCAGCGCGAGGGCCCCACCTCGTCGCCCGGGAATGCGGGGCACCGTGGGCTGGCCCGATCGGCGGTGAACCCCCATCAAGCCGCGTGCTCCTTAGCGGCGAGATGGGTGGGGCCGCTATGAAGGTTCCCTCCTGCGGAACCTCAGCCTGCGCCCGGCGGTTCGACCGGTTCGGTCACCGAAGGGTGCGGGGGCGCCCTTGCCGCCCGCGGGGAACGACGAGCGGCCCGGGCGGTTCGAGCGAAGGCACAAATACCCCCCCTCACCCTAAATAACGCGTTGTGCGGAAAACGGTTGTTCCGCCCGGCCGGGGACGTTGGGGAGCGTCTCGACTAGCCCTGCTCGCTTGATATCACCCGACGGGGGGAGATGACGGAAGTCGAACAGCACGCCGGTTCCACGGTCATACCTTCCCGCGAGCGCCAGGTGCTGGTCCTCGACCTCTCCAAGAGCATGCTCGCCCCATTGCCCGACCCGGAGGGCCAGTCCCCGGAGAAGCAGAAGCTCGAGGTCGCCCGGACCGCGGTCTACCGGATCCTGGAGAACGCAGAGAGCACCGGAGCCTCTTTCGGTCTCGTCACCTTCACCGAATCGGTGCGCGTCGCGGTGCCCCTCACCGAGATCCGTCGGGAGAACCTACCGTATATCGAGAGCCTGATCGCGGTGCTCGCCCCGAGCGGCCGCTCGGCGATCTGGGACGCGCTCGCCGTGGGCGCCGACCTGTTACGCACCTCCTCCGGTGGTGTCCGGGGAAGCCTCGTGCTCGTCACCGACGGCTGGGACAACGCGTCGACGCGCTTCGAGGTCCGTGACCCGAACAAGCCGGCCCCCGCTCCCTCCAACAAGCTCGACCTGCTCCCCTACATCCTTCCCGCCGACTCGGCGGTGACGCTGCGCGTCATCGGCATCGGGAGCGGCGCCGAACGCGACAAGGGGGTCGACTCGACCGCGATGAACCAGTTGCTCGCCGAACTGACACGGCGCTCGCAGGAGCTCAACGTCGCCTCCTCCTTCACCTACCAAGAGGTCGTGACGGGAACCCAGCTGTTCTCCCAGATGGTCAACGCCTTCCTCGACATCGACCTCGAGATGCCCCGGCCGTTGGACCAGCTGCACCCCGAGGAGCTCGCCAAGCACGCGGCGAGCGCGGCGCGGGCGCTCAAGGAGCCCCAGCAGCATGCGACCGTCTCCCGGCTCAGCGGACATCTCGCCTCCTCCGGGGCCGAGGAGACGTATAGCGAGCTTCCGACGATGGAGGTCGACGTCCTCTCCACCCCCAGCGGCATCGTCCCGCCGTACCTCAGGGAGCGGTACGGTCCGCTCGGCAGCGTGATCGAGGCGTACCTCGCCCAGGACTACACGGAGGCGATCGAGCGGCTCCGAAGGTCCGAAGGGCAGCTCCCGAAGATCACGCGCCTCTACTGGGAGGCCCGCATCTGCTTTGCCCGGGCCGAGATCGTCGAGGCGGCCCGCGCACTGCTCGAGGCGTGGGGAGAGGCCGAACGGCTTCCGTCGAACTCCCGCGGGCGGATCATCCGCCGCCTCGCGCTGCTCCAGGCGCGCATGCAGAACGACAAGGAGACCGAAACCCTCGTCCAGTTCATCGACGAGACGGACGGGCGCTTGACGCGCATCGACCCGAAGCTTCATGCCCGCCTCAATGACCTGTTCCAGCGGTTGATGGAACTGCGCGGCACCTACCAGCTCGCCAAAGTAAGCGGGATCGACGAGGGGGCGGACGCGGCGCAAAACCACGAGACCGCGGTGGAGGCGATCTTCGGACTCCTCCAGGACGCTCGGCTCGAGAACACCTCGGGGGACCCCGGGGTCGAAGGAGCGCTCGACTTCATCGAGATATGCCTCGCGGAGATGCGTTAGGAGATATTTCGATGGGTGAGGTGAAGACGGTCACGCGCACCCGGGTACGCTCGGGGACCAAGCGCGAGCCGAAACCGCTCGCCCCCGACCTCGCGAGGATCGCCGTGGTCGGCATTCCGGCGTCCGGAAAGACCACGTACTTCCGGTTCCTCTCCGGCCACTTCGGGCTCAATCTACCCATCGTCTACGTGCCGGCCCGGCCGAACGGCAACTCCCTCCCGCTCTTCGGGGACCTCGAGAGCGAGGTCGTGCTCGAGGAGACGACGTACGAGACGACCGACCCGACCGACCCCGAGGGAAGCCTCGAGACGACGACGCGATTCTACGTCAACAAGCCGATGGAGGACCGAAAGCGCCTGTGGGTCGAGCTCGCCGCCGGGCGGGCCGAGCAGGGTGTCCTCACGAAGTACCCGCTTCCGACGAAGTACA
>JAKIWY010000153.1 GCA_022749835.1 Thermoplasmata archaeon
GAACCTCGCTCGCGGTCGGTGGGGGCGAATCACAAACGGGGAGGTCGGCGAGGGCTTTTCTATCTATCAAATCGAGTGGGACTTTCCCCACGGTTGGCGGTATTACCCGCTCCCTTGGCGGTCCAAAGAGGGCGGTATCTTCTTCCCGAGGGTCGGGCGGGGGTGGTATTGGTCGCCCGAGGCGGCGGCGGCCCTTACGACCGCTGACGACCTCGGGGGGTCCGTTCGTATCCTTGACGGCTGGCGGTTCGTCCCTGACGACCCGAACGAACGGGCCTTCCCGTGGGTCGAAGCGCTCTTTGCGAAGCGCCAAGAGGTGGGAAGCAAGACGGGGGCGGGAAAGGCCCTGAAACTCGCTCTAAACGCGCTTTACGGCAAGACGGCGCAGAGAGAGGGAGTCTTTGGCCGAGTCCCGACCTATCGGAATTGGGCCTATGCGGGATACATTACGAGTTACGTTCGGTCGCGCCTTTGGGGCATGGCGGAGTATCAGATGGACGAGATCGTCTCGTTTGCGACTGACGGAATCTATGCTACCGAACCCCTCTGCCCCCATTTCGACTATTACAAAGAAGGGCTCGGCGATTGGGAGCTAACCGAATACTCGGAAATGGATATCGTCATGGCGGGCGTCTATCGGGTCCGTAAGGCGGACGGGTCTTGGGAGCCCTTCGGTCGGGGCTATGGAAAGGAGGGCGTGCCTTGGGAAGAGGTCTTGGCGGGGTGGGCAAGCGGGGCCGACCGTCTCACCGTCACCGTGCCTAAGTTCTGGGGGCTCGGCGAGTGTATCCACGTCCGAGGCGGTAGGCCGTGGGTCGATAGGGAGCGGTGGCGCTCTTGGACGGAAGAGCCGAAGGAGCTTCGATTGAAGGAGCCCGCCCTCAAGCGAATAGGGGCGGAGCCGTGGGACCCGATGCTCGGGGTTCCTGCCGACTCTGCGCCGCACGACCCAAGGCGGCGCACCGAAGAGCAAGACGCTCAACGAACCGCCCCATTTCCTTCTCGGGAAACGCCTTTGCGAACGACTCAACGAGACGGTGCGCCCCCTCGGGCCGAAGCCGTAGGCCGTGCCCATAGACCTCCCCGAATTGCCGAGAGTTTAGCTCCTGCTTGACGGCGAGCGCGGTCTTGACGGTAGAGGCGCGGAACGGCTCTACGCAGTCGTAAACGAGCGCTTGCTTGTAGCTCTGCGGGGTATGCAGAAACCCGATTGACGGCTCAAGGGAGAGACGGTGGATAGCCGCGCGGGCCCTTGACGCGAGCAACCCGAACGAATAGTTCAGGCAAGCGTTGGTCGGGTCGCGGGCGGACGGGTAGTCGCGCGTTATCCCGAGGTCGCGCCAGTAGGCTTCCGCTTGCCGACCTTCGTAGGTGAGTAGATCGTCCCACGTTCGGTAGGTCGCGGGCACGGGCTTCCCCAGCTTGGCGGCGAGGATGAAACGAGCGACCTCAAGGCGAGACGCGGGGTTGAGATACGCGGCCATCTGGGCAAGGCGGGCGTTTGGATTCAGCGGCCAGTCGGGGAGGTAGCTCGCAAGAACGCGGCCGTTGAAATCGAGGGCCGTCAGCGACACCCCGTTTAACGCGAGCCAACGGAGCGCGGGGAAGGTGACGAAGCCGCCGAGGTTTTCAACGATAATCGAGTCGTAGGGAAACTCAACGGGCAACCACTCGCGCCGCTCGCCCGAGTCCTGATTGAGTAGGACTAACCGCCGCTCCTTGGTCTTGAGGCAGAGGCCGTAATCCGTTAGAAGGAGGGGCTTCATGCCCCGCCTCGGGTCGGGGCGGACACTCTTCGTTCGGCGGTAGGGCTAACGCTCTGCTGGCGGACGTTGGGCCACACGCCCGACCCCACCGTTAGACCGCTTTTTAGCCTGCCGTCAGGCCCGAGGGTTTGTGCGGGGGGTGCCCCCGGTTGTTAAACGAAATAGCACACTACATAAATAGTAGTTAAATTCTGTTAAACACCGTGCGAAACGCCCAACGCCACCCGCTCGCGACAGAGTTTCTCGGCGTCCGCCTGACGGTGGAGGAGATGGAGCGCTTGGATGCGCTCCGGGAAAAGCTCGGCACCTCGAGCCGAACCGCAACGGTGCGTGCGCTCTTGCGCACGGCGGAACGGCCCGAGGCCGAGCGTTCCCACCTACCGATGGGCCTCGCCGGTGAGATCGAGGAAGTCGTCGAGTCCGGCTGGGCCGCGAGTCCGTCCGAGGCGCTCACCCTCGGCCTGACGCTCGGCCTGAAGGAGTTGAGCCGCATCCACGAGCGGCGTGTTCCCGCGCTCAAGCAGCGCGGACGCGACCTCGCGGAGCGGCGCAACGCGCGGCGCCAGGCGGATCGCGAGGGCAGGGAGCTCCTCGAGCGGTAGGCTCCCGGGAACCAAGGGGTCGTTGCATGGAAGCGTTGGGTATTGCCTGGAGCGAACGAAGCGGATTCATCTGTCGGTTGTGCCGTCAGGACGCCAAGCATAATGAGGTGCTGCACATCTCATTCTGTCCTGTCCACGGCCTGAACTCTCCCTTAGATCAGCTCCCGTGGCGCCCGGAGGCGAGAGGATCGCGCGGATCTATACCCGGACCGGCGATGCCGGCGAGACCGGTCTCGCCCATGGTGGCCGCATAGCGAAGGACTCGCTACGGGTCGCCGCCTCCGGCGACCTGGATGAGCTCGGGGCGCACCTCGGGCTCGCGCGGTCAACCCTTTCCGACCCTTCCTCGGAGCTGGCGAAACTGCTTCTCCGTTTGCAGCACGAACTCTACGTCGCGCAGAGCGAGGTCTCGACCCCAGCCGACGCGCCCGCGCCCAAACACCTCCTTGGTGAGCAGCACATCCGCCGTCTCGAGGAGGAGATCGACCGATACGCCGATACGTTCGAGCCGGTCCACACCTTCGTCCTGCCCGGCGGTAAGGCGGCAGGCTCCCAGCTTCACGTCGCCCGGACCGTGGCCCGGCGCGCCGAGCGGGAGCTTTGGGCGCTCCACCGCCGCGAGCCGCTGCGGCGTGAACTCCTGATCTGGGCGAACCGCCTCAGTGACCTACTGTTCGCGCTCGCCCTTTCGGCGAACCGGTCCGAGGGGTTCGTGGAGACTCCCCCCGACTACGCGGTATAGCAGTGCCTTTACGCGACCGCAAACTGGGTCGGCGCTTTGGACTGTCGTCGCGTCGGGTCAACGGCGGACCCCCGGGGATCGCGGGCAGGTGACGAATGGAAGTAGGTGTCGTCGGGAAGCCGAACGTCGGCAAATCGACGTTGTTCAACGCCCTCACGCTCTCCGACGTCCCCATGGCCCCCTATCCGTTCACGACGATCAAGCCGAACCGTGGCGTCGGCGCCGTGCGGGTCCCATGCCCGCACCTCGAGCGAAAGACGCCGTGCACCCCCGGCAACTCCCGATGCGTCGATGGTACCCGGTTCGTTCCCGTGAACCTGATCGACGTTCCCGGGCTCGTCCCTGGGGCCCACGAGGGGAAGGGTCTCGGCCACCAGTTCCTGGACGAACTTCGCCAGGCCGACGGGTTCCTGCAGGTCGTCGATGCCTCCGGGGGCACGAACGCCGAAGGCGTCGTCGCGGCGGCCGGGACGACGGACCCGAAGGAGGAGGTGGAGTGGCTCGAGGAGGAGCTCGTTGCCTGGGTCGCCGACATCCTCTCCCGCGATTTCGCCCGTCACACCAAATCCGTTGAGTTGGTCGGCGGAAGCGCGGAGGAGTTCCTGCGCTCCCGGTTGACAGGACTCGCCATCCCCCCGAGCCAGCTCACGGCGGCGGTCCGCACGACCGGACTCGATCCCGCCCACCCGTCGCACTGGAGTTCCCAGGACCGGGTGAACCTCTCGCGTTCCCTCTTGCGGGCCGCCAAGCCACGGCTCGTCGCTGCGAACAAATGCGACCGATCCACCCCGGAGGCCGTCGCGCGCCTCGCCGAAGCGATCGAACCGATCCCGGTCGTCCCGACGTGCGCGGAGGCCGAGCTGACATTGCGCCGCGCCTCGCGGGCTGGGCTCGTGAGCTATCGCCCGGGAGACGGTTCGTTCACCGAGCGCGACCCGGAAAAGCTGAGCTTAGGTCAGCGCCGGGCCCTCGAGGAGATCCGGGGCATCCTGGCGCGCTACGGCTCGACCGGGGTCCAACAGGCGTTGGAGGCGACCGTCTTCTCGAGGCTCGGGCAGATGGTCGTCTTCCCGGTCGAGGACGAGACGACCTGGACCGACTCGAAGGGGCGCGTGCTTCCCGATGCCTTCATCGTCCCGACCGGGACCTCCGCCAAGGCGGTCGCCTATCGAGTGCACAGCGACCTCGGCGAAGGATTCATCCGGGCCGTCGACGGCCGCACGCACCGCGCCCTCGGGGCGGAGCATCCGCTCGAGAACGGGGCGATCGTGCGGATCGTATCGAAGCATTAGGGAGCGCTGGGAGCTCCGACAAGCTCGGCGCCGTGGGGCGACGCGCGGACCACGAACGGCTGCCCCCCCGCCCGACGGATCCTGCGCGACGCGTCGATCTCCGACC
>JAKIWY010000154.1 GCA_022749835.1 Thermoplasmata archaeon
ACAACGTGAGCGTCCTGAACGCCTCGACCAACCGAGTGATCGCGTCGATCGCGGTGGGCGGCCGGCCGACGGCGGTCGTCGACGACCCCCAGAACGGTTGGCTGTACGTCGTCTACCGCCTCTCCCACGCCGTAACGGTGATCAATGAGAGCACGGACACGGTAATCGGGACCCTCCATCTCCACGGCTACGACCGCACCTTGAGCGAGTACTTCGACCCCACCAACGGCCACATCTACGTCGGCTTCTACGACCCGTACTCGGGCTACGGGATCGCCGACTTCTTCGGCCGCAACGCGACGCTGAACACCACGTTCCTGTTGCCGTCGTACCTCGAGGCGACGCTCCTCTCGGGCGCCGGCAACGACCTCCTACTCGACGGCGGCTACTCGTCCTCCCTGGTCCAGTTCGATCCGGCGACCGGCAAGTTGGGCTCGCAGGTGCCGACGGGCGAGTATCCCAACGGGATCGCCTACGACGCGCGGGATGGGCAGATCTTCGTCACCGAAGGGCAATCGGACGCCGTTACGGTCGTGAACGCCACGACGTTCAAGGTCGCGACCATCGTTCGCCTCGCGTACTACCCGTTCGGGGCCGCCTACGACCCGGCGAACGGGGAGCTCCTCTTCACGGACCAATCGCACCTCTCCAACCACCTGGCGAACGGCGACCTCCTCGCCATCAACGGTTCTACCGGTCTCGTGGTCGGGACCGTCGGGGTCGGAAGCGAGCCCACGGCGATCACCTACGACCCGGCGAACCGCGACGTCTACGTCGCGGACTTCGGCGGGGGCAACGTGACCGTTCTCAACGGCACGACCCTGAACTCGGTCGCGTCGATTTCGATCGGCACGACCCTGTACCCCACCAACCCGAACTCGATCGCCTACGACGCCGCGAACCAGCTCCTCTACGTCTCCTCCGCCCAGACCACGACCGTCAGCGTCGTCAACGGGTCGACCCAGAGCGTGGTCGGGAGCATCCCGCTGCGGACCCAGCGGTACGGCTTGGTCAGCGCGACCGGGGTCGCGTACGACGGGACCAACCAGCGCATCTACGCGGTGGTCTCCTCCGGTCGAGGCGTCCTGATCATCAACACCTCCAAGGGCGCGGTCGTGAACCACCTCGCGATCGACGCGGCCCCCAGCATGGCGTTCGATCCAGCGAGCGGCCACCTCTTCGTCGTTTCGGGGGGAGTCCTGGATATCCTCGCCCGGAACAACTCCGTCGTGGGCACCGTGCAGTTCCCCGTGGGTGACTACAGCGCCTCGACCGAGTCCGTGGCGTTCGATCCGATGGACGGGCTCGTCTACGTCGTCTGCGAGAACGGCATGGCGGTCGTCGATCCGACGAACGACAGCCTGGTCGGCTTCATCAACCTCGCGGGGACAACGGGGACACCGTGGTACGAGCAGGCCGAAAGCGTCGCCCTCGACCCCGCGAACGGGGAGCTGTTCGCGCCCATTCCCGCCTACGGGACGATCGCGGTCGTCTCCCCGAGCGCCGCGACGGTCGCCTACCCGGTGACGTTCACCGAGACGGGGCTCGCTTCCGGCAAGAACTGGTCGGTGACCCTGGGGGGCGTGACCCGTTCCTCCACGAACGCGACGATCCGATTCATCGAGCCGTTCTCGGACCAACTGGCGTTCTCGGTCACCCCCATCGTCCGCTACCGCGTGGCGCCGGGTAGTGGGTGGATCATCGGCCTCGGATACACCAGTTCGTCGATCGACCAGAAGGTCGAGTTCACCTTCATCCCCCTCCGGTTCCCGGTCACCTTCCGGGAGACAGGGCTGCCCCAAGGGATGGATTGGACGGTGAAGGTCGGCTCGAACAGCACCACGGCCAACTCGACCAGCCTGACGTTCTACGTCCTGAACGGGAGCTACTACTACCGGGTCGGGGACGTTTCGGGCTGGCACCTCGGTACCGGTCGCTACCACGGGATGCTCAGCGTGAACGGCTCTGCGGTCGTGCAGAACCTCTCGTTCTTCCGGGTAACGTACCTGCTGACGATCCGGGAGGCCGGCTTGCCGGCGGGGGCCAACTGGTCGGTCACGCTCAAGGGGACGACGGTCACCACCTCGACCACGAACATGACCTTCCTGCTGCCGAACGGCACGTACCGGTTCCGCATCTCTCCAATACCGGGATGGTACTCGTCGCCGGACCGAGCCAAGGGGTACGCCTATGTCGGCGGGGCCGACACCGTGCTTACCGAGACGTTCGCGCCGACCACCTACACCATCGTCATCAAGGAGAGCGGCCTGCCGGCCGGCACCCGCTGGAACGTCACGATCGGCGGGACCACCGTCAGCTCGACCTCGACGAAGATCGTCTTCTCGCTGACGAACGGTACCTATGCGTTCTCTACCGCCTCCTTCGGTTACACCGCTAGTCCGGCAAGTGGCAACCTCACGGTCGCGGGGAGCGCCTTCAGCAGGGGGATCACGTTCACCTAGGCTTCGGCGCTCGAGCGCCCCGCGGAACGCCCTGGTTCGGGTCGGGGGCCCAACGACCCTAGTCGGGCAACCCGAGACCTACTCGCAGGCATCCGCCCGCGGCGCTCCAATCGATAAGGCGCGCAGGGAACGCCGGCCGGATGCCCCTGACCGAAAGGCCCGTTGGGCGCCGGGACAGGGTGAGATGGACCTCGGTCATGCCGGCGACCCCCTGCGCCCCGTTTGCTCCGGAACGGAACCAAGCGAGCGCCAGGTTTCCCACCTCCTTGGCCCGGCCGAGACCGTAGGTGACCATCCGGCTCGCGGACTCCGGACCCAACTGGTTCTCGATCGTATCGAGCGCGGTGAGTTCCAAGAAGTGGCCCCCTGAAGCACCGCGGGCCGCCTCCTCCGCCTTGACCATTGCCCGGATCATCTCCGCCCGTCCGTATCGTGCGAGCGGGACGACCCACGGTTCGCGGGTATCGATGGTCGTGTAGTCGACGACCCGGACGCGTGCCTCGAACAGTTCCGGCGACAGGCACCGGAGCGCCTCGTCACGGATCCGACTCCGGGGGACCCCAGCCGGTGGGACGACGATGGCTCCGCGGCCCCGCTTCAGGAAGTTGAACACGGTGGGCAGCACGATCTGCAGGACGTCGTCCGGCAGGACCGAGGCTTCCCCCTCGATGGCGACCGCGGAACCGCACGCGTAGCCGCCCCCCAGCAGCGCGTCCAGGTCGCGGATGCCGGTCGAGAATCTACCGGCAGGATCGGCCGTCGCCTCCCACTGGAGCGGCGGTGGGCGGCTCGGCGGCCCAACCCGCTTCCTTCGGAACAGCATTCGATTCCGAGAGATGTCCGATGGGGATAAACCCGGGCCGTCGGGAGGCTGGAACGGCGCGTCGGCGACCGTCTCCTACGTCGGAGCCCCGATCCTCGGCCTGGCAGGAGCCGAGCGACGGGCCCGACTCCCCCGCTCGCCGGACGACCGGAAGAGGGCCGTTCGCGCGCTGACGGCGGGGGGTCGCGAGTCCTACCGGCAAAAGGGCCATCTACTCGCTTCGCTCAGTCCCCGCCCGGAGGGATTCGCACGACCGTCACCGCCATCGTCGGCGCTCAGTTCGGGGACGAGGCGAAGGGGAAGATCACGGACTACCTGGCCGAGCACGCCCGCTATGTGGTGCGCTCGGGGGGTGGCCCGAACGCGGGCCACTCGATCCATCTCGCCGAGGGGAAGGCCGTCCTCCACCAGCTCTCCTGCGGCGTGCTGCGGAAGGGCGTCACCGGCGTGAGCGGCCCCGGCATGGTGATCAACCCGTTCCTTCTCGAGGACGAGCTGCGCGACCTCGCGGAGCGCCATCTCCTCAAGGGGGAGCCGATGGTCAGCGAGCGGGCGCACGTGCTCCTTCCCATTCACGAGGTCGAGGACGCCTGGGAGGACGCGGTCCGGGCCGGTGTCTCCCCCGAGAGCGCGCTCGGGACCACCAAGCGGGGCATCGGGCCGGCGTACGCGGACCGGTACGCCCGATGGGGGATCCGCTTCTCCGAGCTCGTGCGACCGGCGGTCCTGTCAGAACGCCTGGAGATGCTCTACAAGACGAAGACGCATCTCAGCGGACTTCCCGACCGGCAAGAACTCACGAAGCGCCTCAGTGAGGCGGGTTCCCGGCTCGCCCCGATGATCCGGGCCACGGAGCCGATCCTATGGAGCGCCATCGAGAACGGGGAGAACATCCTTCTGGAGGGCGCCCAGAGCGCGCTGCTGGACGTCGACTTCGGGACGTATCCGTACGTCACGAGCTCGCATCCCACCTCCGTCGGGGCGCTCCTGGGGAGCGGCATCCCTCCGCAGGAGCTCGACGAGGTGGTCGGTGTCGCGAAGGGCTACTGCACGCGCGTCGGCGCCGGGCCGTTCCCCACGAAGGTCACCGGGGAGATCGGGGAGTACCTGCAACGGGAGGGAGGGGAACGGGGAGCGACGACCGGCAGGATCCGGGACTGCGGATGGCTCGACCTGGTGCTTCTTCGGTACGTGACCCGCCTGAACGGCTTCACCTCGCTTG
>JAKIWY010000155.1 GCA_022749835.1 Thermoplasmata archaeon
CGCGCCGTTCCCGTAGCCGTAGCCCCCATAGATCAGAAGCAACTGATCGACCGGGTCCCACGCCATGGAGAAGTCGTTGCGGTCCACGGGGACCACCTTGCCGTGACGCAGCTTGCTCCAATTCCCGGACTTGTACTCCCACATCCCCCCGCCGGTGGGGCTGTTCCAGGGCGGGTCCCCGAGGATGACGGCTCCCAGGGTCGCGTCGTAGACCATCGCGGCGTCGTTGCACCCTCCCGGCTCCGGTGCCGGGGTGAGCTCGGTCCAGTTTCCGGCGGAGAAGGTCCAGGTGTCGTTGAGTCGCCCGGTGATCCACGAATAGCCCCCGTAGAGGACGACGTAACCGTCCGCGTCGTCATAGGCGAGTTGCAGCATCGAACGGGGCTTGGGTGCGAGGGAGCTGTTGTTGCCCAGGGCACTCCAATGTCCCGCGACGTACTTCCAGGTGTCCCCAAAGTTGTTGCGCGCGCCTCCCGTCGTGTTGAGACCGCCGAACATCACGACGTAACCGTCCGCCGCATCGTACACCAGGGAATCCTCGAACCGAGCCGGCGGAGACGGGTTGAGTCCGGGCGTCAAGTTAGTCCAGACGCCGTGGAGGAACTTCCACGTCTCGTTGCTGCCCGTATAGTTCGCTCCCCCTCCGAACATGATCACGTACCCATCGGCCGCGTCATAGCAGATCCCCGGGTAGTTGCGGGGGGACGGGCTCGAGATGTTCAGTTGGGTCCAGGTCCCATGAGAGAAGGTCCAGGTATCCGACTGCTCCGTAGCCACCAGATCGACGCCATCGACGAGCACGACGTAGCCATCGGCTGCGTCATACGTCATGCCGTATCCCTGACGGAAGCCCGGGGAGTCGACGGTGACGCTGGAGAGGTCCAGCCACGCCCCGTACGGTTTCGCGACGTCGGGGGAACGGGAACGTGGAGCGCAGAGGCTCACGTGACCCGGCGCAGAGCAGCTCTTCGAGGAACCGTGAGCGAGTCCGCTTCCCGCCGACAGCGACGCGGCGGCAGCTCGGAGGGCCGAGCCGGCAGCTCCGTGGAACCCGTCATCTCCCGTCGATGCGAGCGGAGTCGTAGGGGGGTTCCCCGCTCGGAGGGGGAGGTTCCCACCGTCGAGCAACAGAAGGACGATGACCGCTCCGGCGATCACCGTTACGACGAAGGATGGGAGGGGACGAGCGTTTCTTGGGATCGGCAAGAATTCCATCCTCCGGCGATACGTTCCCTCCGACGACCTACCCGGTACAAGACGGTCTCGTCGACAGGATTCCGGAGGATAAGCTCGTGTGGCCACGGTGTGGCCTCCCCCCACGGGTCACCCGGGATTTCGGGGAAGATACCCCCTCATAGAGCCGAAATTTCGAATCGGAGTTCCATGGACCAGGACCGGTAATCCCGCGGGTGGGCACGCACTCCGTACGAGCCCATCGGACTCCCAGATACCCCGGCAGGATGCCTGCGGCGAAGAGCGGCTCGCGGCCCGGCTACTCTTGCGCGGGCCGCTTTTCGAGCTTCCCGCTACGCCCGAGGGATATCTGGGGCCGACCCTGGTAGTCCTTCACCCAGCCTTCCGTGATTCGAATGCGGTCCCCCTCCTGAACGAGGTCGACCTCGGAGCCCCAGAGCACGAGCGCGATCTCCCCGGTGCCGTCCTTGAGCCGGCCGTTGCGGACCCTCTTGGGAGTTCCGTCGCGCGTCTCGATCTCGCGGATCTCCTCGAGGCGTTCTACCGTGGCCTCGATCGTGGCCATGCGCGACGGGCGAAGGTCGGAGATGAAGGTCGCTGGTGGCTTGCTCGTGGGCATCGAAGCCGCCAGGCCCGCGCTCACGCATAGGCATTCCGTACACTCGACCGGGCCCCTCCGGGAGCCCACGATGCGTGATGGTCGGCGTGGTCCTTTTCCGCCGATATGCGTGGGGGCTCTGTAGGAGGAAGGCGTCCACCCGATGTCGTCGCCGGGCTCCGAGGATGACCCGATGTCCGGTCAGTTCAATCTGGCCGGCGACGTCGGGACGTTGGTCGCCCAGGAACGACAGGCACGCTGGTTTGCCCTCTTCTTCCTCGTATTCTTTGCCGTCCTCGGTCTGGTCGTACCGCGATTCGATACGGCACTCGCCCCCTCCGGGAACTGGCTGATATCGCTCGCGGCGTTCCTCGCCGCCGGCACCATCGGGATCTGGGTGTGGCTGGCCACCTCCACGTTCGACCCCCTCGTGGCCATGTCGGTGGATTCGTCGGGCATCACCGCGCAGGACCGAAGAGGGCGGGAGTACCGCTACTCTTGGAGCGATCGAAAATTACGGATACGGCTCTGGCGGGACCTGGGAGGTGAGCATTCGCCGATGCGTTCGGCGAAGGCCCACTGGTATCTCTCGATCCAGTCTCCTCGCGCCGCCGGTAGGGTCCCCGAGCTCTGCGCCGAGAGGTTGACTCAAAGGGCCACCGCCGCCGGGTTGAAGGTGGAGGACCGGAAATGGTCCCGTCGGTCGAGACACTCGGTCAACTGGTTCGGTGAGACGCAGATCCACCACTAAGGCCGGCGTGATCACGGTCGTCCCCCCGCATGGAGGTGGCAATCAAGCCGCCGTCGCATGCCGCGAAGTCACTGGAAACAGCCCCCCTCGGGCGGAGGCAATTCACGAGCCGCAAGGTGCCGCCGTATCCGAAGCGGCGTGATCCGCTCGGCCAGGCCGGCGGTGGCCGGGCCTGCCTTGGGAGCGGGGTGGCGGACCCTTGGCGAGTAGGTCGCGCGGCTTACATCGGGGGGAAGTTCTGCCAGGCCATCAGGAGATTTCCCTCGGTGTCCTTGAAGAAGGCGGCGGCGCCGAACGTCTCGAAGGCGATCGGTCCCTCGACCTTCGTCTCCGCGTTCATCCGCTCGGGTTTCTCGAACTTTACCCCAGCGCGCTTGAGGCCCGATACGTACCGCCGGATGTTCTTGACCACGAACGTCTGGTAGGCGAGTTTGCGCGCCTCCCGCTTCTCCGGGACGATGAACCAGACCTCGGCGCCACCGACCTTCAGGCCGGCCCAAGCGTCCTTCATCGCGCCCTGGCCCCGATAGAGCAGTTTTCCACCGAGCGGGCCGGTGTAGAACTTGATGGCGCGGTTCATGTTCCGGATCGGGATGAGCGTCACTAGGTGCGCGTTGGATGCCATTCTCTTGCCTCGTTTCGGGGACACCGCCTAAGGGCCCCCGACGCGGCCACGCGGGTGGGGTTTATCTAGGTTCGCGATAGGAATTCGATACGAGATCCGACGAGCTCGGATCGGCCCGCGACCCGAGGATTGACCCAACCGCCAGGTAGTCGCCGCGGTCCCAGCCGAAGGCCGCCGGCGCTGAGCTCACCGAGGCTCGACGGCCCGCGGTGCGATCCGGAGGCTCTCTTGGGGAAGATCCGGACAGAGGCCCGGCTTCGCGGCCTTCTGGTACGTATCCGAGCCCGGCGTCGCATCAGCACGCCGCTCCTCGAGCCTGAGCTCACGAGCGCCTGCGCCACCTAAGATAGGATGAGAGGAAACCGCCCGATCCGACCAACGCGACCGCCGCGACCAGCACCCACTCCGTAAGCGACAGCGGAACCGGCGTGCTCCACCAGGAGACCGGCGCCGCGCTCGGGTTCGTGCCACCGATAGGGTTCCCCCGAGTGCCGTTGTGGCCGTGGCCGGGAGGGGTGCCGGAGCCGTTCGAACTGTTGTTGCCCCCATGGTTTCCCGGGCCCGGGCCGTGACCGGTCGAAGGAACGCTGCAGTTCGTCCCGTAGGTCCACGTGTCGGAGAGGTAGGCCGCGGAGCCGTTGTTGCTCGGGGCGCCGTCGTAGCCGCCCAAGAGGACAAGGCAGCCGACCGACGGGTCGTACGCGAGGCTCGATCCCCAACGGGGAGACGGCGACCCGCCCAGGCCGGCCGAGACCCATGAGCTGTTGGCGAACTCCTGGGTGTCGTTCATGAAGTAGTAGCCCGCGTGGCCACCGAAGAGGACATCGGCGTGGATCGCCGGGTCGTAGGCGAGCGCCCCATTGTTCCTCGACCAGGGCGTCACGGCGGAGGATCCCGCGACCGCCGTCCAGACACCGGCCGAGTACTCCCAGGTGTCCGCTTGGTTGTAGGAGCTCCAGTTGAAGCCGCCGAACAGAAGCACCTTGCCGAGGGAGGCGTCGTACGTGATGCTCGCGGAGTCGCGTGCCGGTGGAGAGCTGACGTTCAGGTTCCGCCACGACCCGTTCGAGAAAGCCCAGCTGTCCGCGTAGTCCCACCCCGAGTAGGTCTGCGTCGCGAGGTTCAGGAGCGTCCGGTTCCCCTCCCCACCGTAGAGGAGCACGTACCCGTCCGCCGCATCGTACGTCATGCTCGCCGCGGCGCGCCGCTCCGGGGAGACGGAGGGGCTGAGCGGCGTCCAAGCCCCGTGAAGGAATGTCCAGGTGTCGTTGAGGAAGCCGGCCGACGCCGACCCGTTCCCCCCGAACAGCACCAGATAGCCGTCGGCGGCGTCCCAG
>JAKIWY010000156.1 GCA_022749835.1 Thermoplasmata archaeon
ACGAGCCTCGGGATCGTTCGCCGGGCGGGGGCCTTTCGACGTTGCGCGGTGGGCGCCTTCGGGCGTCGAACAAATCTCATTCTGGAAAACCTCTCGGAATACAGTAGGGCGATTCTTGCCCCCGGTGTGTCGCGACCGTAGGGGCTCTTATACCGGGAGCGCGCCAATAATTCGTGTCGCACGACCGTGCGACCGCTGTCGGAGGTTCGAGGTTGAGGCGACAGGAGCGCGACGAGCTCGAACGGGCCGTCCAGGCCGTGGAGCGCGAGCGAGGTCGAGCGCGAGGTGGAACGACGCCTTCCCGTCGCCTTCGGGGCGTGGAAGGACGAGACCCCGAACCGCCGATCGCGCCTGCGCGCCGTGCAGCGCTGGCGGCTCGGGAGCCGCGGGCGCGACCAGACCCGGGGCGCTCGTCATTTGTTCCCATACGTCTGGCCGGTCGGCGAGCGGCAGCGCAAGGAGCTCGAACCGGGCTTTCCCGTCTCCCCGGTGATCTCCTCGGGCACCTGGAGGGTCTTTCTCTACAACTGCAGCCCGGAGGTGATCCGAGACGTCCGCGTCACGCTCGACGGTACCGACCTGGACTACGCCCCTTCCCTCCTGGAGGGCCGCTTCGCCGAGATCCACTGGCAGAAGGTCGAGGCGATCAAGGCCGCTTGCCTCTCCGACACCGGCGGCCGGCTTTCGGGCCACCAGCTCTCGGTCGACTTCGTCATTGCCCGCGGGACCCGCCAGGCGCGGGTCCTCGGCGAGCTCACGCTGGACGCCCAGCAGGGTTGGCTTCAGTTCGACGGCCGCGACGGCCGTCGTCGCGAGCTCGAATGAACCGCCCGGCGCGGTCGAAGGTTGGATAAGCCCCCCCGACCCTGATGGGCCGCGGACGGCCGTCCGCGCCCCATGCGAGCCCAGGTGATCATCGGGGCGACGATCGTCCTGGACGCCATCCTTTTCCTCGTGAACGCCGAGGTTGCCTACCTGAGCTCGAGCCGCGCGGTCTTCTCCCAGGCGGTCTACACGCTCACCGACCTGGTCGGCGGTCTCCTCCTGCTCTGGGGGTTCTACGCCTCGCGGCGGCCCCCGGACCACGACCACCCGTTCGGCCACGGCAAGGAGCGCTTCTTCTGGGCGTTCACCGCGAGCCTCATCACCTTCAGCGTCGCGGGGATCGTCACCCTGGTCAGCGGGATCTTCCAGGTGTTCACCCCCGAGCCGGTCACCCACCTGCCGGCCGCCCTCGGGGTCGTCGGGGCGACGGTCGCGGTGAGCGTGGTCGGGATCGCGGTCACCCTTAGGGAGCTGCGGATCGGCCAGGAGTCGCTGAGTTCCTTGCTCGACTCCGCCCACCAGGGGTTGAAGACGATCTTCTACCAGGACCTGATCTCGATCTTCGGGAGCCTGGTGGCCTTCGTCGGGATCGGGGTCGTCTACCTGACAAAGCGCTTCCAGTTCGACGGGATCACGGCCGTCGCGGTCGGCCTCCTGCTGGTCTCTACCGGTTTCATCCTCGCGGCCGAGAGCCGGGAGCTTCTCGTGGGCCGCTCCATCCCGGCGGCGCAGGCGAAGGAGGTCCTCGAGGCGGTCGAGGCCGATCCGCGGGTCCGCAAGGTCCGCGGCTTCCAGTCGATGATGCTCGGCCCGGACGACGTGCTGCTCGCGCTCCGGGTGAACTTCCAGGACGGCCTGACGACCGACGAGATCGAGTCGGTGATCGACCAGTTGGGCACCAAGCTTCGCAAGACGATCCCGACCGTCCGCCACATCATCATCGAGCCGGAGTCGTAGCCAACTATCGGGGGGCCGCGCCCAGGTCTCGGGCGAGCTTCTGGTCGTCGTATCGCAGCGCGGTGAGCCCCGAGAGCGCCAGGCCGACGCCTGCGAAGAAGACGTCGAGGCCGACGGGCCCGTACGCCGAGTAGAGCGTGGTGGAGAGAAGAAGGCCGAGGAGCATGCCGAGGTTGATGGAGAGCGTGTAGATCGCCATCGTCGTGCCCCGAGTGATCGATTGGCTCAGGTCGGTCAACGCCGCGAGGGCGGCCGGACCGTAGGCGAGACCGGCGAGCGCGCTCACTGCGATTCCGGCGAGAAGGACCGGCTGGGCTCCGAAGCTCAGCAGAAGCCCGGCGAAGAGGAGGACGCCCACGAAGCCGACGGTCCCGATGAGCATCATCCGCATCCGGCCATGCCGGTCGGCGAGCCGGCCGAACGCCGGTTGGGTCGCGAGGAGCAGGAGGCCCCCTCCACCGATGATCGCTCCGAGCTCTGCGAAGGGCAGGTGGATCCCCGCCGACGCGGTCCCGAGGAAGACGAACGCCGTGCCGAGGAGCAGGTAGATGACGAGCCAGGGGAGCGTGACGAGCAGGATCTCGCGGCGGAAGACGACGGTGCGGATATGCTTCCAGTCGACCGGAGCCCCCCGGGCCCCCTCCGGATGGCGCCGGAAGGTGCGGAAGGCGAAGAAGAGGCCGCCGAGCTGCGCCACGGCGCCGAGCCTCAGCACCCAGGAGAGCGACGAGGGGGCGAGCGAGCCCAGGAGGGCGAAGCCGACCGCGAAGCCGCCGATCCATCCCAGGAGGTTGAGCGCGTCGAAGCGGCCCATCTCGTACCCTCTCGACCCGCTCTGAGCCTCGTCGCCGACCACCGCGAGGCTGGCGGCGAGGATGCCGCCGCTCGCGACGCCGAAGGCGAGGTTCAGCGCCCCGACGGCGAGCGGCAGCCGCGTCGCCGAGAGCAGCGCGAGCAGCGCCGCCGCGCCTCCCGTCCCGAACAGAAGGACGGGGAATCGCCCGTAGCGGTCCGCGAGGTTCCCGGAGAAGAGAACGGTCGTGAACTCGCCGACCGGAGCCATCGCGCTGATGATGCCGATGGTGCCGACCGACTGGGTGTCGAGGCCCGTCGTCTCTCCGAGCACGTAGGTGGCGAAGATCGCCAGGCTCAGCCCGAAGCCGAACCGCACGAAGAACGTCGCCCCGAGGACCGCCCGCATTCGGGCGATTCCCGCCGCCTCCGGGGCGGGGTCGGGGGGCACCGGCACGGCCGCGAGGTCACCCCGCCGGGGGGGAGCGCTCGATGAGCTCGATCCAGACGTCGTCCGGGTCGAGGACGAAGGCGAGCCGGCCGGAACCCCCGGCGAGCTTGAATGGCTCCTTGGCGACCTTGACGCCCAGGGCGCGGGCCCGAGCGAGGAACGCGTCAAGCTCCTCGACCTCGAAGGCGAGGTGGTCGAGCTGCTCGCCCGGATCGAAGCCCTTCTTCTCTTCCCAGTGGGTGAGCTCGATGCGGGCGCCGCTCAACGGGTCCTTGACGAAGGCGATCTCGGCGTGGTTCTCCGGGATCTTCCGGCGCCGCTCGAACTCCAGGCCGAGGAGCCCGGTGTAGAACTTCAGGCTCGCCTCGAGGTCGCGCACCGTGATGGAGGTGTGCAGGAATCGCATGGGTCTTGACCGGGGAAGCCCTGCGCCTCGTCCTTAACTTTTCGTGGGCGGGGAATCGTCACGGATGGCCGTAGACCACCCGCACCGGCTCGGTGCCGGGGACCCAGTCCCGCTCGACGCGCACGAAGCCGACGCGCTCGAATTGGAGCACCTCGCCCGGCGAGGCCGACGCCAGCGCGGATTCGGCCAGCCCCGTCCGGTGCTGCCCCTCGACGTCGAGCACATCGACCCGGACGGCGCCTTCGAGGCCGACCCACTGCAGCCTCGGCAGGCGGCGGTTCTCTCGGCTGGTGAAGTCGGCCCGAAGCGACGGGCTCCCGGTGGCGGGAATCTCCAGGGGAAGCGTCACGTTGACGAGGTCTTTCAGGCGAACCTCCGCGCCGGCCCGCGGCCCGAGGTCGGCGCGCGCGAGCCAGAAGCTCGGCCCGGCAGCGACCGCACGCTCTCCGAGCTCGGCGTGCTCCGGGTGGTTGGGAAGGGTCACCGTCCCGAGGCCGTCGGGGTACCGCTCGACGTCGAGCCTCACCGGGTCGAAGACGAAAGCACGGCGCAGGGAAGTCGCGTCGATGATCTTTCGGTTCTCGGCGTAGAGCGTCTCGGAGGGCACCTCGATGTCGGCGAGCGAGACGCCGAAGGAGAGCGTGAAGCGCCGCAGCGCCTCCGCGCTGATACCGCGGCGGTCCAAGGAGGCGATCGACCAGAGTCGCGGGTCCGCCCACCCGTCGTAGCGCCCTGAGTGGACCTCCTGGTAGCCCTTGCTCTTCGAGAGCTTCACGTCGCGCAGCCTCAGGAGGCCCCAGTGCACGAACGTCGGCCCCTTCTCCCCGAGAATGTTCCAGAGGAACGACTCCATGCGGTCCTCGATCACGAGGTCTTTTCCCCGCAGCACGTGCGTGACCCCGAGGCTGACGTCGTCCACGGCCCAGGAGAACTCAAGGAGCGGCCACACCCGGTAGCGCCGGCCCACCCGGGGGTGGTCGACGTCGCTCAGCCGGAAGAGCACCCTGTCGCGGAACGCCGGATCCGGGTCCTTGAGGTCGGTCTTGAGCCTTAGCACCGCCTCGCCCTCGGC
>JAKIWY010000157.1 GCA_022749835.1 Thermoplasmata archaeon
CCCGAGGGGGTCGCCGCCGTAGAGCAGGGTCACCCCGTCGGAGGCGTCGTAGGCCATGTGCGAATTGGTCCTCGGCGGTGGCGTTCCCGTGACCTTTCCGGTAAGGTTCCTCCAGGTACCCTGATCATACTTCCAGGTCTGTGAGCCCACATTCGGGCTTCGCGATGCATTCGCTCCCCCGAACGAGAGGACGTAGCCGTCGGTCGCATCATACGCTACCGCCGCACCGGCCGTCGCGGGGGCCCCGGCCGAGCTCGAATTGAAGCACGTCACCGAAGCGGCGAGGCCGTGGCCGGCTGATCCCTCCCCGATCGGGCCCCGGCGGGCAGTCCCGGGACCGATGCTGCCGGGGGATGCACGAGCATCGGAGGGCGGGGGATGCGCGGCCTTCCCGGCGCCCGGGGTTTCGGAAGGGACAGAGAACTCATGCGCCTGAATCGAAGGCAACGGAATGATTGACAGGACGACCAGGAAGGCTACAACGGCTGCGAAACGGATGGAGCCGGTCGACCACCGTGAGGCGGGCCGTCGCCGCCGTGCCGCGACGCATCTTCGCGATGCTTGTCGTCCACACGGTCTGCGCTCCGAGTCGCTCGAGAAGTTGGTGGAGCCACGAGTCGTCGACCCCTCTTGCTTGCGGATTCGGGCGGGCGTTACCCGGATTCCCGGGCCGCCCGCCTTAGCCAGGATCGTCACCGTACGACTCGAGCGGCGACTCGTTGCGACGCGGTTGCGACGCCGACCTGTTCGGCTCGACCGCGCCAGCGAGAAGATCCTCCCACCGGCGCGCCGTCGCGGCCACGGAGCCGGGAACCCCCGTCAACAGATGCGTTACCCGTCCGTCCTCCCATTCGAGGAAGACCTGGGGGATCAGGTAGTCCTCCGTCCAGTCGCCGTACTTCTCCACGAGGCGGTCCGCCTCGAGCTCCTGCTCGCGGACGTCGATATCGAGCGTTCGGAGCGGCACCCCGAGCTTCTTGGCGAGCCTTGGGGCCGGCTCGGTCGAGGCCGGGTCGCAGTGGGGGCACCAGTGGGCCATCACGAGGTCAAGGCGCCGGGGCTTTGGGTCTGTCAAACGCCAACCTGCGTCCCTCCATCCCGACGGACCGTTTACCCTCTGCTGACCGGTCGCACTCTCGCCATCGCCTAATAGAGCGACTTTCTCTCGCGCGTCGATGGCTGCCCGCCGACGACCGCATGCTTCCCGGCCCCGCCGGCCTGCGAAAGCCCGCAGAGCGAGCTCCCCCAAGCCGGGCAGAGCGCCCGTGGTCGCGGCTCAGCTGACGTCGACCTCATTCGCCGTCGAACCGGCCGTGGAGCCCGCGCGCCGCCACGACCTGGTGCCCCACGCCCACGCGGTCTGCCGGGCCTGCGGCCGGATCTCGGACCTGCCGCTGCTTCCCTCCGAGCCGGAGCTTCTGAAGGCGCTCGCGGACGGGCGCCCCGAGGGGTGGGCTGCCGACGGCATCACCTTCACCGTCACCGGGACCTGCCCGAACTGTCTCGGGACCTCCCGTTCCGCCGCCGCGTCGTCCCAATAGGAGACCGGCGTTCCCATGATGGGCTTCTTCACCGCCCCCCGGATAGCCTGGGGTGCCGGAGCCATTGAGCAGTTGAGCGCCCTCGGGGCGACCTCGGCCCTCCTGGTCGTGGACCGGAAGCTCGCGAAGGCCGATCGCCACCGCCGGGTGGTCGAGGAGCTGGAGAAGACCAGCACCCGCATCGAGGTGCTGGATTCCTTGACGCCGACCGTCGAGGGCGTGGAGGCGGCCAAGGGCCGCGCCCAAGCGTCCAATCCCGATTGGATCATCGCGTTCGGCGGAGGGAGCACCATCGATGCGGCCAAGGGCCTGTGGCTCCGCACCGCCGGACCGCAACGCCCCCTCCGGGAACTCACACCCCTCGTCGACCTCGGTCTCCGCCCCCGAACGAGGTTCGTCGCAATTCCCACGACCAGCGGAAGCGGGAACGAGGCCAGCTGGACCTGCCGTCTGCGCTCGTCGGAGGGTCGCGCCGTGGAGGTCGCCTCCCGGGAGCTCGTTCCGGACTGGGCGCTTCTCGACCCGGGCCTTCCGGCGACGATGGACCCCGAGCTCACCGCAAGCTCCGGTGCCATGCTCTTGGCCAACGCCTTCGAGGCCGTCGCCTCCGCGTGGGCGAATCCGTTCTCAGATTCCCTCGCCCGGGCGGCGATCGGGGCGACGATGACGAACCTCCCAAGAGCCGTCCGGCACCCGGACGACGTGGAGGCACGATCCGCCCTGCACTACGCGGCCACGATGGCCGGCCTCGCGGTTTCGAACTCGCAGGCGGGTTTCGCCCGAGCCCTCTCCGATGCGTTCTCCGACATCTTCGGCATTCCCAGCCGTAAAGGGCTCGCCGTCGTGCTGCCGTACGTCCTCGAGTTCAACTTCCCGAGCGCCCGGGACCGGTACTCGCTGCTTTCGAGCGAGCTCGGAAGTGGCGCCACCGGGAGTCGCTCCTCGATCGCCGAGCGCGTTCGCGCCCTCTACACCTCGGTCGGCCTGCCGCGGACGCTCGTCGACCTCAAGATCCCGGCGGAGCAGCTCGAGGAGCGCGTGGAGGACCTGGTGAGCCACGTGGAAGCATCGACATCGGTCCGCGCCAACCCGAGGATACCCTCCCGGGATGAGCTGCGCCAGCTGATCATCGCCCTACGAACGGGCGCCTCGATCGGGTTCTAGGCCTTCGTTAGGCGGACGCCGTTGCGGACCGCCCGTCGGCCCGACGCGGCACGGGCGTTTCGGGGACCGGCGGTCCACGGTCCTCGACCGCATGGTTGATCGCGATCTCGGCGAGATCGCTCGCGTAGAAGGCGCTGCGCTCCAGGCTCTCGAGGACGTAGGCGAGCGAGACCGCGACCCGCCCGCGCTTGGTCGAGAGCTCGCGAAGGATCTTCTCGCGCTCGCGGCCGATGCGATGGGCGTCGTCCACGACCTGGTTCGCTTTGGCGATGTCCTTCGTTTCGAGGCTGTCGAGCGCCTCCGAAAGGGCCTTCGCTGCCGACGCCGCCATGCCCTCGAGGCTCGTGAGGAGCGCCGGGGGCGGCTTCTCCTTTCCGAGCATCTCCGTGGTACCGGCGATACGGACGGCATGGTCGGCGATCCGCTCGAGCGTCCGCGAGGCGAGAAGGTAGGTGGCGCACTCCGGGAAGGTGAGGCCGAGGGAGGAGAGGGTGCGCGCGTCGCGCAGCGCGCTCGTCACCTGCTTCTGGAGGAACCAGTGGAGCCGGTCGACCTCCCAATCCCGTTCGATGACATCCTTGGCGATGGAGAGGTCCTGGGTCCGGAACGCGGCCATCGCGTCGATCTGCATCGCCTGCACCATCTGATGCATCCGGCGGATGACGGAGGGGATGGGGAGCGGGTTCGCGCCGACGACATCCTGCAGGACCACCGCATCGGCGGTCTCCTCGAGGATTTCGGGCCCGATCATCCGTTGGGCGAAGTTGCGCACGACGTCCCGGGTCCGTGCGCTCATCCGGACGGGCGTCTTCACCTCGAGCAACGGGGATCCGGCAATGTACTCGGCGACGAGCCGGCGGAACAGGTGATCCGAGGACATTTCGTTGGAGACCTCGATCGACCGGTGGACCCCGGTCCCGGGGGCGCCAGATTCCGCGTAGAGGGTGAGAGAGCCGTCCGAGCGGGGGGAGAATTGCAGGACGTCCCCGGGGTGAAGCCCGCGGCTCACGACCCAGCTCTTCGGCAACGAGACGATGAACGTCGAGCCGCCGGTCTTCTGGATCCGACGGCCGTGGAACCCCCCGCCTCCGCCCATGCTACCGTCGGCTCCCACGGAGCCGTAGTCTATATAGAGTTGCGCCTGCGAACGGGTTTCCTCGGAGTCCTCGTGCGCTGAAACCCCGACACCAAGAGGGGCTGCCCCATGGGTCGCACCCCTCCTTCAGGGTCGGCAGGTCAACCCTTGCGCCCGTCCGACCGGAACGGAGCTCGTCCGGCGAATCGGGCACCTCGCATCCCTTCACAGGGAGCGCAACCGGCCTTGCCGCTCGCGCGCATTAATGAGACCCTGAACATGATGGGGATCTGTGGCCGATCCGACGTCGCTGGCGATCCTTCTCGTCGTCCTGTTCGCGATCCTCGTCGTCCTCGTCGTGAAGATGGCCCACACCGTCCGGCCGTACGAGCAGGGGGTCCTGACCATCCTGGGGTCGTATCGGCGGCTCCTCAATCCCGGGCTCCACTTCGTCACCCCGCTCGGAAGAGTGCAGCGCGTCGACCTGAGAACTCGGATCGAAACTTTGCCGGCGTTCGCCGCCCCTCTTCCGGATGGCACTAGGGTATCGGTCGGCGCCCGCGTGGAGGTCCGGATCGTCGACGGCCGCAAATCGGTCTTCCAGGTCGCCGACCTCAACGAAGCCCTGCGAGCCCTCCTAAAGGACTCGCTCCTGCGAGCGTTGGCCGCGACTCCCCCCACGGCGTCGGGCCCGGATGGCTGGAGGATCGCCGAGAGCGC
>JAKIWY010000158.1 GCA_022749835.1 Thermoplasmata archaeon
CGTTGCGCCGCATCGGCATTTCAAGACCACAGGCGAACCTAACCGGTGCGGGACCATTTCCCCCAAGCGGGCCGCTGGGAGTACGGCGATCACACGCAATCTTCGCCCTTTCAGGTATAAACGGCCAAGTCAAATTCTCCAACACCAGGCGGGCCGTGAGACCACCTCGGCCCGCGAGCGTTCGAAGATTGGCACCCATCTGAGCGAGGGGCACGGGCATGCGGACAATCTTGGAAACCGGACACTCGGGTGACCCGGAGCCGCCGGGTCTGCTTCCGCCACCGGATTCTTGGAAGACACCGAGAGGCAGCGCCGCTCGCCGATACGCATGGCTCCCGTTCGGTGGAGCACGGAACGGCATCTGAGCCCAACGATCCGGCGATGGCGGAAAGGGCCCGATGGGGGGGTCCGTCGGCCTGGTATGGGGCAAGGGCGGTCGTTGGCGGCTTGCGGCTCAACCGGCTGGCTCGAAGAGACCCGCCGACAGGGGCCGACCCCGCACCGCCGATAGAAGCCGATCGGCGCCGCTCGCCTTATAACCACACCGGAGTATCTAAATCGAATGGCGCTATCGGCCCCCCGCTACGAAGCGTGGCTGCCGGAATCCGGCGTTGACGAGCTGTCGAACTCGCTTTCGGACCCGGGCGAGTACCGACGGGCGAGGTCGGAGGCGTACCGTCAATTCCTGACCCTTCCGCTCGAGCCGGACCCGCTCTACCGGAAGTACGGCTACTTTGGGGGTGTCGACCTCGGCGGTCTTGACCCTCAAGCTCGGGGTCCTGCGGTCGTCAGACCCTCAAGCCCCTCGCTCCTCGTCGTTCACGACGCCTCGGGAACCCATGTGACCCTTCCGAAGATCCTCGCCGACGCGGGCGTCACGGGTGAGACACTGCCGGAGATCTGGGCGTCCACACCGTCGGGGCTCCCTCCGTTCGCCGCGATGTCGGACGTGCCGACCGACCGATTGACGGCCCTCGCGACCGCGCTGCTTAACCGGGGTGTCCGGATTACCATCCCCGAGCGGTGCTCGGTACCGGTCCACGTTCAGGACGTCAGCGTCCTCTCTCGGCCCCATGAGGCCCTCTCCGTCCGGCGCACCATCGAGGTCGGCGAAGGCTCCACCCTCGTGATGACCGAGGAGACCTACTCGACGGCCGCCGATTTCGACCACCAGCGGCTGCACGCCTCGCAGACCTCGCTCGACGTCCGGGCCGATGCGAGGGCCATCTTCGTCTCGCTGCACTCTCCGGACCGTCAGGCCGTCTCCCTGTACCACCGCTCCGCCACCTTGGGGGCCCACAGTCGTCTGGATTGGCTCTGGGCGGGATTCGGCGGGTTCCGGACACGGGCACGCAATCACTCCACCCTGCTAGGCAACGGTTCGGAGCTCGAAGACCTCCAGGCGTTCTACGGGTCCGGCGACCAGGCGTACGACAGCTCGGTGAACATGACCCATGTCGGGACCGATACGCGCGGACATTCCGTGACTCGGGGCCTCTTCCGAGACTCTGCCCGGGGGATGAGCCGGGGGCTGGTCCGGATCGAGAAGGACGCCCGCCGAACCGTGAGCTACCTCAGCGAGCACGCCATGCTGCTCTCCAAAGGCGCCCGATCCGACACGATCCCGATCCTCGAGATCCTGTGCCGCGACGTGAAAGCGACGCACTCGACCTCGGTGGCGCCGGTGGACCCTGAGAAGGTCTTCTACCTGGAGTCCCGGGGCTTCCAGGAGTCGGATGCCGTCCGCATGATCGGCGAGGGATTCCTCTCGCACGTGCTCGAGCGGGCTCCGCTCGTCAATCTGCGGGAGATCCTATACCCGTACCTTGCCGCCCGATGGGAGGGCCGGCCCATCTCCTGGCAGCCAGGGTCGTTGCCGCCCCTGCCTCCGCTTACCCCCTCGGGAAGCGAGGGTTCTCCCGACTGGCGATTCGATTCGAAATTGCGGTAGCCGGGGCACAGTTATCCGGTAGGTCGGCTCGTCGAACGAGGCCGGGGAGCGAACGATGCCGATCATCCTCGCGAACTCCTCCCAGAGCGACTCCCAACTTAGGCAGATGATCCGGGATACCCAGGAGGGACTCGACGAGCTCGCCGAGCGGATGGCGGACTCCGGGTTTCCCATGGTGGAACCGATGGGGATCTACACCGCGCGCGAGCTTCTAGGCTCGGTGAGCGAGCTCGTCGCCAGCCTTTCGACGAAGGGCTCGGACCGAGCCGAGCTCGTGCGGGTGGCGATCGTCCAATACGACGCTATGCTCGCCGCGATCGACCTCATGAAGGTCCATTCGAGCTTGCCTAGGGTCCCTAGGGGAGCATCCTCCGCCGGTGCGGGGAGATCGCCCGAACCTCCGGTCGACTCGAAATAATTGCGCGGGTCGAGGTCCGCCCCCTCCTCGGCGGGTGGCCCCCGGGTCAACTTCCAGGGTGCGCCCGGGGGCCTGGCGCCGATCGAGGAGTTGACCCGTTTCGGACGACCTACGAGATCACGATCGAGTTCAACTGAGCGTAGTCCGTCGAGGGAGATGCGGTGCGAATGTCGATCGCGGCCTGTCCCGCGGCGGTCGGCCCGAGGGTCATGTGGTGCGTGAGGAAGGAGACGAACGTGGTCGCGTTGACGAACAGGTCGAGGACGTACTTGTGCGCGCTCGACAGCAGCGCCTTGACCACGACGGTGCCGGTCGAAGTTCCCGAGCCGCTTCCCGCGCCCCCGAACGTCGAGGTCGCGCACCCGTTGGTGCTGCACGACTTGTAGGAGAGCGTGTAGTTGACCACGCTCAAGGAGCACGAGCTCGCATTGACGATGAACCCGGCGGTGACGTCCCAGAGATTCCCGCAGATCGTCAGGTTCACGAACGACTCTTGGGTGCAGTCCGATAGCGAGGCCGTCGCCGTGCAGGTGCCCGCCGTCAGCGACTGGGCCCACGAGTCTTGGACGGTCCAGGTCGCGGTGATCGTGTGCACGGAAAGTACCCCGGAGACGCCGACCGCGATTCCGATCCCGATCTCGCTCTCGGCCCCTCCGGCGATCGAGACCGATCCGGTCCTCGTTCCCGCGGAGCACCACGATGCGCTCGACGAGTCGCTCAACCCTCCAATCCCGCTGTGAAGGGTGAAATGGGCGGCCTGTAGGACCGTCCCCGTCGCGCAGCTCGTGGCAGTATGGAGGTCGGCGAACACATGGCTCCCGTGATAGGGCGCGGAGATCGTCGTGCTGGCGGGAACGGGATGCGCCCCGATTCCGCCGGTCGCGCCCAGCAGCATCAGTAACCCCATCGCCAGAGCGGCGCCCGGCAAGGCGGTTCCCCTCCGCAGTCTTCGGCGCCCTGCCCCGCAGATTGACCGACCGATCGTTCCTCCCAGTTCCCCCTTCTCGCGTTGTTCCATCATAGTGCTCCCCCTTCTCGTGTCGATCCCCGCCTCGGGATCCACCCTCCGAACCGTCGGCCACTACTTAGCCGCTCTATCGGCGGAATGAGACAACCCGGTTCTGAACTCGGCGCCGGAGCTCCGCCGTCTCTCAGGCGTCGGCCCTCCGTCAATCCACGCGGGATCCACCGGTCGTGCCGTATGGATCGAATCGTCGAGGTGGAGCGACGACGCCGGGCCCACCGGGACCGGGGGCCCCCGGCGGCTCATCACCGCCCGCGACCGAGGGGGTTCTACCTCGCGAAAGTCCCCCGGAGCGACCTCATGAACGCCCGCGGGTCCACCGAGTGTCGTGGGCCATCCGACGGAGCCCACTCGGCGCACTAGCCGACCGCGCCGGTCATCTCGAGCTGGATGAGCCGGTTGAGCTCGAGTGCGTAGTCGACGGGGAGCTCTTTCGCGAACTCCGCGAGGAAGCCCATCAGGATGAGGTGGATCGCGTCCGACTCGTTGAGCCCGCGGCTCATCAGGTAGAAGATCTGCTCCTCGCCGATCTTTCCGACGACGGCCTCGTGCGTGATCGTCGCGTCCTCTTCGTGGATCTCGTTGTACGGGTAGGTGTCCGAGCGGCTCCCGTCGTCCGGAAGCAGCGCGTCGCATCGCACGGCCGCCTTCACACCGGTCGCGCCCTTCGCCACGTGCAGAAGGCCGCGGTAGCTGGTCTGGCCGCCGCGGATGGCGATCGATTTGGCGATGATCTTGCTCGAGGTGTCCGGTGCCGAGTGGACCGCCTTGGCGCCGCTGTCGATGATCTGCCCCGCGGAGGCGAAGGCGACCGAGAGGATGTCCGCCCGGGCGCCGCGGCCCTTGAGGTAGACGGACGGATACTTCATCGTCACCTTGCTGCCCATGTTCCCATCGACCCACTCGACGAGGGAGTTCTCGTGGGCCACCGCGCGCTTGGTCACCAGGTTGTAGACGTTCTTCGACCAGTTCTGGACGGTCGTGTAGCGCACCTTGGCCCCGGCCTCGGCGATCACCTCGACGACGGCGGCGTGCAAGGAGTTGGTCGAGTAGATCGGTGCCGTGCA
>JAKIWY010000159.1 GCA_022749835.1 Thermoplasmata archaeon
CATCTCGTTCAGGGTGTCGGAGTACTCCCGTCGGCCCCAATCAGCGACCGGCGCCAACGGCCCTCCGGGCGACGTGCATCGGCTCCCCGAGCCACAACAAGGCCGCCTCCTGGAGGACCTCCGAGAACGTCGGGTGCGGGTGGATCGTCTGGGCGACGTCGCGGACGCTCGCGCCCATCTCGATGGCGAGCGCGGCTTCCGCAGCGAACTCCCCGCTCGAGGCGCCGGCCGCGTGGACGCCGAGGAGAAGACCGCTCTTCGAATCGCCGACTACCTTGAGCCAGCCTCCGGTGGCATGCGCCGCGTGGGCGCGGCCGATCGCGGCGTAGGGGAAGCGCGCCTCCTTCGGAGCGTATCCATGTGCCTCGGCGTCCTTGGCCGTGAGTCCGACGCTCATCAGCTCGGGGGAGGTGAAGACGACCGAGGGCATCGCCTGGAACTGGAATCGGGTCGGAAGTCCAGAGATCACTTCGGCGGCCACCACGCCCTCCCGGTACGCCTTGTGGGCGAGCATCGGCGGCCGGCAAGCGTCTCCCACCGCATAGATGTGCTCGACGTTGGTGCGCTGGCGGTCGTCGACCCCGACGAACCCGCTCTTCGGGTCGCGGACGACCCCCGCTTCCTCGAGAGCTAGGGCGGCGGTATCCGGCTTCTTTCCGACGGTCAAGAAGAGCATCTCCCCCTCGAGGGTTTCGGGCCCGTTCGACCCGTCAATCGTCAGCCGAACCCCCGTATCGCTCCGCTCAAGCCGGGTAGCGCGAGTGCCGGGGCGGGCTTCTACGCCGACGCGTGTGAGCGCCTGCGTGAGCTCGCGCGAGAGGTCCGCGTCGAGGCCCGGCAGAAGCTGCGGGAGGAGCTCGACGATGGTGACCTTGACCCCGACCCTTGCCATGAACTGGCCCAACTCGCAGCCGCTCACCCCGCCCCCGAGGACGAGCAGGCTCTTCGGGAGCGCATTGAGCTCAAGGATCTGCCAGGCGGTGAGCACCCTCTTTCCATCCGGCTCGAAACCGGGGAACGACGAGGGGATAGCGCCCGTCGCAATGACCGCCTGCTCGAAGTCGATCCGTTCCCGTCCGCCGTCCGTGGCGGTGAGCTCGGCGGACCGGGGTCCAGTGAACCGGGCCTCTCCCGAGAGGACCTGGACGCCCGCCGCCTTGAGGAGGGTCGCGACGCCTTGCCGCTCCTTGGCGACGACGCTGGCCTTCCACGTCTGGGTCTTCGCCACGTCGAAACGCACGTCGGTCGCCTGAACCCCGATCTCCGAGCCTTCGCGCACGAGCGCGTCGTAGAGCTCGGCGGCGTGGATCAGCGCCTTCGAAGGAATGCATCCCCGGTTCAGGCACTCCCCGCCGAGCTCACGCTTCTCGACCAGGATCGTCTTCTTCCCGAGCTGTCCCAGGCGGATCGCGGCCATGTAGCCGCCCGGACCGCCGCCGATCACGAGGACCTGGGCCGAACGGGAGTAGGTTCCGGCCATCGTTCTAACGAGCTCCGGCGCTGGCCGGGGGGGCGAAGACGTCGGTCATCAAGCTCTCGGGGGGAGGTGGTCCAGCACGCTCGGCGAGCTCGATCGCCGCCCGGACCGATCGGTCCGCGTCGTTAGCCAGCGCGCTCCGCGCGTCGGGCTGAATCGCCCCCGTCGCGTTGAGCAGGGCGTCGAGGCGAGCGACCGGGTCGTGGGCGCGTCCCCGGGCGAGGAAGTCGGCCGGCTGGTATCGGGTCGGGTCGTCCGAGCTCGAGTGGGGGGTCATGCGGTACAGCACGAACTCGATCATGGTGGGACCGCCGCCCGAGCGGGCGAGGGCGATGGCGTCGCGGAACGCCCGATAGACCTCGACGATATCGGTACCATCGACCGTCCTTCCGGGCATCCCGTAGGCCTTGGCCTTGTCGGAAAGGTGCATGACATGGCTCTGCCGGGCGACCGGCACCGAGATCGCCCACTGGTTGTTTGTGCAGGCGAAGACGACCGGTAGAGAGAACACCCCGGCGAAGTTGAGCCCTGCGTGAAAGTCGTTGGCGCTGGTGGCTCCATCGCCGAAGAAGGCGAGAGCGACCGCTTTGGAGCGCTTGAGCTTGAACGCGTAAGCGGCGCCGACGGCCTGGCTGATCTGCGTGCCGATCACCGAGGACATCGAGACATAGTTCACATCGCGCGCACTCGGATGGCACGGCATCTGGCGGCCGAGGGTCGGGTCGTCCCGGTCCGCGAACAGGTGGTGGACGTAGGTGGGTAGGGGATGCCCCCGAGCCAGCGCCAGCAGCTGCTCCCGCAGCCCCGGGAAGACCCAGTCGTCGGGCTCAACGGCGAGCGCCGCCCCCACGCTGACGGCTTCTTGACCGGTCGCAGGGCCGTAGAATCCGATCCGGCCCTGCCGCTGAAGGGCCAGCATGCGGCTATCGAGGGCACGGCCCAGCAGCATCCAGCGCAGCCCCCGGGTGAGCAGCGTCGGCCATTCCGGGCCGAGGGACTGGTCGAGCTCATGTCGGGTGTACGGGAGTAGCTCGAGCGCCGGCTCCCCCGCCGTCTTCGTGTGGAGATCGAGCGTGGGGGGTGGAGCCTGCTCGGTCGCCATCCGGGTTTCCGCCTCCGATAGTTTCCGTCGGTCAGGAATCCGGGAGCTCTCCGTGGCCTCCCTAGGCCATGTCGGCGAAGAGCAGGTGCGGGTCCTCGAGGTTCGCTTTCACGGTGGCGAGGAAGCGGGCGCCGATGATGCCGTCCAGGATCCGGTGGTCGAGCGAGACGGAGAGGTTCATCAGCATCGCCGGCCCGATGGAACCGTCCGGAAGGTACGCGGGACGTTTTGCGATCTTGTGCACGCCGAGGATCGCGATCTCGGGATAATTGACGATCGGCGTCGCGAGGACTCCCCCGAGCGCGCCGAGGCTCGTGATGGTGAACGTGCCGCCGGTGATCTCGGCGAGCGTGAGCTTTCCGGTCCGCGCCTTCTCCGCCAGCTCCTGGATCTCCGTCGCGAGCTTGGTGACACTCTTGCGCTCCGCGTGGTGGATCACCGGGACGATGAGACCCTCCGGCGCGGCGGTGGCGATGCCGATGTTGTACGAGGGGTAGACGACGACCTCCTGCTTTGCATCGTCCATGTGGGCGTTCATCCAAGGATTCTCACGCAGGCCCGCGATGACCGCCTTGATAATGAACGGCAGGTAGGAGAGCTTCACCCCCGACTTCTCGACGTGCTTGGCCATGCGTTCCCGCACGCGCACGAGCTCTCCGGCGTCGACCTCCTCGACGTAGGTGAAGTGGGCCGCCCGGTGCTTCGCCTCGCTCATCCGCTCGGCGATGACTCTTCGCACGCCGCGAATAGGAATCCGCTGGGGGGCATCGCGGTCTTCCGACGCGTGGGTCATCGAAGGGGACGGGGCAGCGCTGTGCCCCCGGGCGCTCTCCGCGACGACGGCGCCGGCGCTCGCGGCGGCAGGGCGGCTCAGGTCCGCCTCGACGATCCGGCCCTCGGGTCCGCTGCCTTGAACACTGGCGAGGTCGATCCCTCGCTCGGCGGCGAGCCGACGGACGCTCGGGGTCGTGAGGATCCTTCGCCCCGTGGAAGCGGATGCGGGAGCGGCGGAGGGGCTAACGGCGACCGTGGTCGAGGCGGGCGGCGCCGCGCCCGCCGCCCCGTGGGCGACGGTCGGTGCCGGAGTGCCCTCCGCGTCGATGGTGACCAGGAGGCCCCCGACCTTCACCTTCTCTCCGGCCTTCGCGTGGATCTTGAGCACCTTCCCGGATTTGGGGGAAGGGATCTCGACGTTCGCTTTGTCGGTGAGCACGGAGACCAGCGGCGCGTCCTCTTTCACGACGGCGCCCTCGACCACGAACCACTGGACGACCTCCCCCTCGGCGATCCCTTCCCCGATGTCGGGGAGCCGGAACTCGTAGACCATCGGAACCTTTCAGCCGGCCCTCGCCGTCTCCTTGAGGGCGTGCGCGATGCGGTCGACGTTCGGCAGATAGAGGTGCTCGAGGGCGTAGGGGAACGGCGTGTCGTAGCCGGTGACCCTCAGGACCGGCGCCTTGAGGGAGTAGAGGGCCTTTTCCGCGAGGATCGCCGCGAGCTCCGCTCCGTAGCCGCAGAACCGGGGCGCCTCGTGAACGATGACGGCGCGCCCGGTCTTCTCGACGCTCTGAAGGACTCGCCGCTCGTCGAGCGGCACCAGGCTGCGGAGGTCGACCACCTCGACGTCGATCCCGTCGCCGCGTACCCGCTCGGCGGCTTCGAGGGTCGGGGGGATCATCGCCCCGTAGGCGAACGCGCTGAGCGTCGACCCCTCCCGGACGACCTTCGCTTCGCCGAACGGCACCCGATAGTCGCCGTCCGGGACCTCGCCGGTCAGGGCCCGGTAGATCCGCTTCGGTTCGAGGAACAATACCGGGTCCACGTCGTGGATCGCCGTCAAAAGGAGCCCTTTCGCATCGGCGGGGTTCG